>NZ_JBQEOE010000016.1:0-28683 GCF_052045105.1 Lysobacter sp. 22409
CTTTAGCGGACGGAAGCTTTGCTCTTGCGTGAAAGAGACGCCGGAAGCCGCCGGGACGCGGTCGCGGCTCGCGCCGCTCCTACCCTCAAATCAAGAGCACCCCACTGCGGCGTTATGCCGCATCCACCCCGACAACCGCCTGACTACGCTTGCCGGCTCCCACCCCGGACCCCGCCATGCGCGCCGTCACATTTCGCCCCTCCCTGCTCGCGCTGGTCACGATTCTCACCTTCGCTCTCCACTCGCATCGTGCATACGCGCAGTCGACGGAAACGCCTGCCATCGGAGGTTCGGCCTCGGCCGATCATTGGTCGTCGGCCAAGACCCTCGACTCGGTGCGGGTGTTCGGCCTGAGGGGCCAGCCGCTCGCCGTCGACGGCATCGAGCAAGCGCGCGAGCGTCTCGACGAGCGCGCCGGTGCGACCGGGCTGGTCGACGGCGAGTCCTATCGCGGCGGCCGTGTCAGCACCCTGACCGATGCGCTGGGTTACGCCGCCGGTGTGTTCGTGCAACCGCGTTTCGGCGCCGAAGAAGCGCGGTTGTCGATCCGTGGCTCCGGCCTGCAACGCACCTTCCACGGGCGCGGTCTCGAGCTGTTGCAAGACGGCAGCCCGCTCAACCTCGCCGATGGCGGTTTCGACTTCCAGGCGGTCGAGCCCTTGTCGTCGCGCTATATCGAGGTCTATCGCGGTGCCAATGCGCTCGAGTTCGGTGCCGCCACGCTCGGCGGCGCGATCAACTTCGTTTCGCCGACCGGGTACGACGCCGCCCCCATCAGCCTGCGCGTCGAAGCCGGCGACTTCGGCTATCGTCGCGGCCAGGCCGCTTTCGCCGGCGTGTCCGGCCGTGGCGACGGCTATCTGAGCCTGAGCGGTCTGCGTCAGGACGGCTTCCGCGATCATGCCGAGCAGGAAAACTATCGCGTGTTCGGCAACGCCGGTTTCCGCTTCAGCGATACCCTCGACGGCCGCGTTTACCTCACCCACGTCGACACGCGTTCGGCCTTGCCGGGCAATCTGACCCTGGCCGAATCGCGACGCGACCCCACCCTCGCCGCGTCGGGCAATCTCGCCTTGAACCAGCGCCGCGACTATCGCCTCGACCGCATCGCCGCCAAACTCGCATGGGCCGCATCCGAGACCGGCACGCTCACGCTTTCGCTCTACTACGCCGACAAGTCGCTCGACCACCCGATCTTCCAGGTGCTGCGCCAGGAAAGCCGCGACACCGGTGTCGACCTGCGTTGGCGCGGCGAGTCGCAATGGTTCGGCCGCCGCAACGTGCTGATCGCCGGCGCCGCCTTCGCCCAGGGCGACATCGAGGACGATCGTTTCTTCAACATCGCCGGCCACGCCGGCGCGCGCAGCAATCGCTTCGACCAGCGCGCGCGCAACGCCAAGCTCTATGTCGAGAACCAGACTTGGCTCGCGCCGAGCTGGGTGCTGGCCGTCGGCGCGCAGGCGCTGCGTTCGCAGCGCCGCTCGCAGGACCGTTTCATCACCGGCGGCCGCGACGAGAGTTTCTCCCGCGACTATTCAGGTATCAGCCCCAAGCTCGGCCTGCGCTATCTGCTCGATGCGTATGCCCAGCTCTACGCCAACATAAGCCGCAGCCTGGAGCCGCCGAGTTTCGGCGAGCTCAGCGGCGGCCCCGGGGTGACCCAGGTCGACCGGCAACGCGCGGACAGCGGCGAAATCGGCCTGCGCCTGGATCGCGACAAGCTGTCGGTCGACTTCGCCCTGTATCGCGCCCACATCGACGGCGAGCTGCTCTCACTCAGCGACGGCAGCGGCAATCCGCTCGGCACCGTCAATGCCGACCGCACCATTCACCAGGGCATCGAACTCGGCCTGGGTTGGCACCCGGCCGAGCACTGGACCTTGTCGGCGAACTATCTCTACAACGACTTCCGCTTCGACCGCGACCGTGTCTACGGCGACAACGACCTCGCCGGCATGCCTGCGCAGCAGCTGCGCGCCGAACTGCGCTGGTCGCCGGGCGAGTACTTCTATCTCGCCCCGAACCTCGAGTGGACGCCGCAGAACTACTACATCGACCACGCCAACAGCTTCAAGGCACCGGGCTACACCATCGCCGGCCTGCGCATCGGCGGAAAAGTCGCCAAGGACTGGTCGTGGTTCGCCGACGCCCGCAACCTCGGCGACCGCAAGTGGATCGCCAGCAGCAGCGTGATCGCCGATGCGCGCGGCCAGGACGGCCGCAACTTCCTGCCCGGCGACGGCCGCTCGCTCTATCTTGGCCTGGAGTGGCGGCCGCGCTGAGGCGACCGCCGCCCCGGCTCAGATCTCGAACCGATACGACAGCTTGACCAGCAATTGCTCGCTGTCGCGCAAGTCGAAGGCATCGCGGAATTCGCGTCCGACGCCGCGGTCCACCCGGCCTTCCTCGAACATCTCGCCGCCGCGCACGTAGGCGATGTAGAGATAGGACAGCGGCGCCAGTTCGTAGCGATAGCGGATCTGGAAGCCCAGGTTGCGCACGCGGAAATCCGGGATCGCTTCGTCGACCGCGAGCGCGCGGCCACCGGCGTCGACGCGGTAGGCCTGTTTCAGGCGCGCGTCCAGGCCGATGGTTTCCAGGCGCACGCGCAGCTCCTGCTTGTCGTCGATGAACCACTGCAGGCCCGCGTCCAGCACCAGGGTATCGGCACGGAACGCACCGAGGCGGTTGCCGCCGCGCCACAGCAGCCAGTCGGGCGCGTGGCTGTATTCGAAGCCGGCGAACAGGATCAGGCGGTCGTTGAACTGATAATTCGGCTCCAGATAGAGGCTGGTTTCGCCCTCGTCGATGCCGCCCAGGCCGTCGGCGCTGTAGCCGGCCTCGATGGCCAGCGACCATGGGCTGTCGCCCTGCCGCGGCAGCAGGCGCTCGTAGTTGACGAACAAACGCGACGGCACCCGCAACACGCCATTGCCGCGGGTGATCAGGTCGTCGTGGCCGGCCGTCCACAGCGCGACCTCGGCGAACTCGTTGCCGCCGTTGCGTAGCTCGCCGCGCCGGGTGATCGCGAACGCGTCGGCTATGTGCACGCCGTCGTCGCTGTAGCGGCGCGAAGCGGCGTAGTGCCAGTCGTGCGAGGCATAGGACGAATCGGCCGGCAGGTCGGTGACGCGGCGGCCCAGGTCGTAGCGCAGGTAGTTGAAGTTGTTGCGCTCCAGATAGCCGAAGTCGTTGAGCTGCAGATCCTTGCCCAGGTGCAGGCCGTACAGTTGTTGGCGCCAGCCGCCGCCCATGTCGTAATCGACCCGGATCTGGCCACCGCTGTCGCGTAGGGCACGACCGCCTTGCTCGACGTCGGAGGCCACCAGCGTGCCGCGGATCGCCCACTGCGGGTTCGGCGTCCAGCGCTGGTCGAATTCGTAGACGTTGGCCTGGCGGTCCAGGAACGGGCGGTCCACGCGCGTGACCATCGCGCCGAGGCCGAACGCGGCGAAGTCGCGAGTGGCGCGCACCGCGTAGAAATCGCGGCCGACCTCGTCGCCTTCGTTGGCCGCGAACAGGCCGTAGTTGAAGCCGCCGGCGCTGCCGTTGAGCTTGAGTGCGGCGGTGACGTCGCCCGAGCCCAGGCCGTCGTCGGTCTTGCCGCCGACGCGGCGGGTGTAGATCAGGCGGCTGTTGCTGTTGTACGAACCGAAGGGCAACTCGAAGAAGCCCTGGTTCTCGGTGAAGAACGGGCGCTTGTCGCTGAAGAAGGATTCGGTGGCGCTGAAATTGACGGTCAGCTCGTCGCTTTCGACCTGGCCGAAATCGGGGTTGATCGTCGCGCTGAGCTGGAACTTGCCGCTGGGCTTCCAGAACAGGTCGGCGCCGGCGTCGAAATCGCCGTCGTGGCCGACCGCGTCGCCCACCCCGACCACGTACGGGGTGATCGCCAGCAGCGACTGGCTGTAGGCCGGCACTTCGATGCGGTTGAACGCGGACAGGAAGCGCGCTTCGGTGTAGTGCACCGCCGGCCACGAGGTGCGCTCGCCGGTCGAGGCGATGACCCGGTCGAGTTCGATGCCGAGGGTGCGGGTGCCGCCGGCGACGTCGCGCATCGGTGCGATATGCCAGGGGATCAGCATCTCCGCCGACCAGCCGTTGTCGTCCTCGGCGGTGGCGTGGCGCCAGTCGCCGTCCCAGTCGTCGTTGAACTGGTTCTCGCTGGTGATGGTGGTGTCGACGATGCTGTTGGCCAGGGTCACGGTGAAGTTGTAGCCGGCACGGCCGTCGCCGTCGAAGTCCACGTAGAGGTTGACCCGGTCGACGGTGGCGTTGCCGTCGCGCTGGGTGTGCTGGCGCAGGCGCGGCACGCCGGCCGGCTGGTGATTGCGGAAGGCCACGGCGAGCCCGTCCGGAGTCGCCAGCAGCCAGGCCTCGGTCGGCTGCGAGGCGGCCGCGCGCGACAGCGGCTGGGTCAGGCGGAAGTCGTCGATGCGCTGGGCGCCGCGCCATTCCTCCGGGTCGATGCGGCCGTCGATCTCCAACCCATAGGCGCAGGGAGAGGCGATCGCAGCCGAGGTCGCGAGCAGGGAGGTGAACAGATTCGTGCGCATACAGCAGCCCCGGTGATGCGGATTGATCGCATAGCGAGTGCCTGCCCCGGCCCTCGTCGATGACGGATCGCGGCGAACGGTGTCGCGATGCCGCGCAGACTAGCGGTGCGGCGGCTTTTCACCGCATGGCGTAAGTCATGGCAACCCTTGGCCGCCGACGCGCATCCTTGAGTTCGGCGACCGGTCCGCAGGGCTGAATGCGCGCCCGGTTACGCCCCGACTCGCCCGGCTCAGGGCGCGGTGGCGTCGTGGGTGACGAAAGCCGATTCGCCGGCCGGCAGTTGCATCCAGTCCGGATGGGCCAGGGCCCGGGCGATGTCGGACTGGCCGGACAGCCAGTGCTCGCGCATGGCCACGCGGCCGAACTGGTAGTCCTTGAAGTGGCCGATACGGGCGCGGTCGCGGTAGATCAGGTGGATCACGCTGTAGCGGCGGTCGCAGGCCAGCTCGGCGGCGTGCTGGGCCCAGGGGTTGCTCGCACGCACGTCCTCGGGGATTTCCTCGAGCAGTTCGCGCAGCAGACGCCGGTAATGCTGGAACACCCGCTGGGTGTCGGTGATCAGGCGGGTGCGGCTGGAGTATTGGATTTCTTTCTGCCGCTCGGCGACGTCGAGCAGGGTCTGCGGCAGGTCGCCGCGCGCGTTCCACAGGTCGACCTGGAACACCAGGGTGTCGCGGCGCGGCGACGAGGTCAGCACGTGCGACAGCGGGGTGTTCGAGACCAGGCCGCCGTCCCAATAGTACTCGCCGTCGATCTCGATGGCCGGGAACGCCGGCGGCAAGGCGCCCGAGGCCAGGATGTGGCGCGCGTCCAGGCGCATCCGGGTGTTGTCGAAATACTCCAGATTGCCGGTGCGCACGTTGACCGCGCCGACCGAGACCCGGATGCCGCCGTCGTTGAGTCGGTCGAAATCGACCATGCGTTCGAGCGTGGCGATCATCGGCGAGGTGTCGTACAGGCTGGCCGCCGCCGGCCCGGGCACCGCGAACGGGTCCTGGCCGAGCCACGCGCGCGGACGGTAGAAGCCGTTCTGGCCCTCGACGATCGCGCGCCAGGCCTCCCAGGTATCGAGCCAGGCACGGGTGTCGGCATCGAGATCGGCGAACCGCGCTTCCTGGCCGAAGGTGGTCGAGGGCAACAGGGTCGGTTGCGAGATCGTCGCCCAGAACTCGCGCAGCGCGTCCATGCGTTTGTCCGGCGGGTTGCCGGCGATGATCGCGGTGTTGAACGCGCCGATCGAAATGCCGGCGATCCAATTGGGCGCGATGCCGGCTTCGTACAAGCCTTGATAGACGCCGGCCTGATAGGCGCCGAGCGCGCCGCCTCCCTGCAGGACCAGGGCGATGTTCTCCGGCAACACCGAGGTTTCGGCGCGGATGCGCTCGCCCGCGGCCTTGGCCGCACGCGAGGCGGCCTGCTTGCTGGCCGCGCGCTTGGGTGGAGTCGCCGGCTTCGGCACGCGCTTGGCCGGCGCGCGCGCGACGGGTGAGCGTGCGGCGACGCTGCTGCGCCTGGAGGGTTCCTTGGACGGCTCTTTGCGGGCCGGGGTCTTCGTAGATGGATCTTTCTTGGCCGCCGTCGCCGGCTTGGGATCGCGCTTGGCCGGCGTCCGCGATGCGGGTTCGCGCTGCGGCGGTGTGGAGCGCTTGCTGCTGGGCATTGCGGTTGCCTCTTCGGAAACTTTCGCGGCGGTCAGGCGCCCATGGTGCTTCGCTTGCGCCGTTATCGCCGTGAAGACCGATGGCGCGGCGAAGCAGCAAGGGGCAACGGCAGCCCCCTGCCCCCTTCCTCAAAGGGGGGAAGCCGAAGGGACTTCAGCGTCTTGTAACGATGAAGCCCATCCACGCTGCTTTCGCAGACGCCCGTTACTGCATATACCAACCATGGCTGACCACGAAGCTCTGCCCGGTCAGCGCCGCACTCGGGAATTCGGCGAGGAAACGCACGGTCTGGGCGACGTCCTCGACGGTGGTGAACACGCCGTCGACGGTGTTGCCGAGCATGACTTTCTTGATCACCTCGTCCTCGCTGATGCCGAGCTCCTTGGCCTGCTCGGGGATCTGCTTGTCGACCAGCGGGGTGCGCACGAAGCCCGGGCAGACTACATGGCTGCGCACGCCGTGTTTGGCGCCTTCCTTCGCCAGCACCCGCGACAGGCCCAGCAGGCCGTGCTTGGCGGTGACGTAGGCCGACTTCAGCGGCGAGGCCTCGTGCGAATGCACCGAGCCCATGTAGATCACGGTGCCGCCCCGGCTCTGGCCCGAACCGTTGTCCTTGTACATATGCGGCAGCGCCGCCTTAGTGGTCAGGAAAGCGCCGTCCAGATGGATCGCGAGCATCTTCTTCCAATCGGCGAAGGCGTAATTCTCGATCGGATTGACGATCTGGATACCGGCGTTCGACACCAGGATGTCGATGCCGCCGAGTTCGGCGACCACGCGTTCGATGCCGGCGTTGACCGCGGCCTCGTCGGTGACGTCCATGGCCACGCCGATCGCGCGGCCGCCGTTGCCGGCGATTTCGTCGGCGACGGCCTGGGCCCCGGCCTGGTTGAGATCGGCGATCGCGATCGCGGCGCCGGCGCGGGCCAGCTCGTGGGCGATTTCCTTGCCGATGCCGCTGGCGGCCCCGGTGACGACGGCGACCTTGCCTTGGATCGAACTCATGGCGACTCCTGGATACGGTGCGAAGGGAAGAAGGGCGTTGCGCCGCGCGATGCGCGAACCGGCGACCATTGTCGCCGCCGCACGTTATCGCGGCGTGGCGGCCGGCGCACCGCAGTGTCCCGTCGCGGCGACGAAGCGGCTATCGGACCTTCGTACCCGGCCCGGGGGCTTTGCGGGATCGGGCGGGAAGGGCACGAAGATATCGGCCGAGCGTTGGTCAGAACGACCGGGCGCTGCATTGGAGGCCGGCCTGCGGACCGCACCCAGGATTGCAGGGCGGTCGCGTCGCGCGTCGAAGCCGCGCGGTCGCGGCTTGCGCCGCTCCTACCCCGAAGCAGCCCTGCCGTTGCCGTTGCTTAAAGAGCTGTGCGCCATTTTGCACTCGCGAAGCCAATCGAAGACCCGGAGGGCGGCCCGCATGGATGCGGGCCGTTTTTCATCGGGACAGGGATGTCCCGTATGAAAAAGCCCCGCGTCAGCATCGAACGCGCGGGCTTGTGATTCAAAGAAAAGCATTTTTCTTTGGTTACCTTTCTTTTGTTGCTTATGACAAAAGAAAGTAACCCGCCACTTTAGTGGCGGAAGCTTTTGGCGTTTGATCTTGATATTGCTTGAGCGATACGCCGCGAGACCGAAACAACGCGGTCGCGGCTCGCGCCGCTCCTACCCTTGCGACAGCCCGCCGCTTCGGTGGGTAGCACCGGCATTGTCGCCTCTGCGCATCCCTTGGTCGCGGCTCGCGCCGCTCCTACTCTGCGACAACACGCCGCTTCGGTGGACGACGTAAGCCATATTGCCTCTGCGCATCCCGCGATCGCGGCTTATGACCGAAGGAAATCCGCTAGGACGCCGCTCCTACAGGGGCGGGATGCCGCCTTCGGACTACCCGGCGGGCACCCGAGGACCTCCTCGATGCCCGCGGTGCGCGCCATCAGCCCGGAACTGCGCCGGGCCGGAAACCTCTCAATCCTTCTTCTTGCCCTTCTTTTTGTCTTTCTTTTTCTTCTTGTCTTTCTTCTTGTCCTTGTCCTTCTTCGCCTTTTTGTCCTTCTTCGGCTGCAGCATCGTCCCGGTGCAATTCGCCGATCCGCAGCGGCACTCCCAGATCTTCTTCAGTTCCTTGGTGTGCTTCTCGGCCAGGGTGATGCCGTAGTTGTAGGACAGTTCCTCGCCCGCGGCGATGTCGCGAACCGCCTCGATGAAGACCCGGTCGCGGCGGCGGTCGTCGCCGTCGTCCTCTTCCAGCACCGCCTCGCAGTTCGGCGAGCAGCTGTGGTTGATCCAGCGCGCGGTATTGCCTTCGTGGTTGGCGTCGATCACGTACTCGTCGTTGAGCGTGAACAGGAAGGTATGGCCGGAGTCGGCGTCGCCGGTCTCGCCCGCATCGACCTCTTCGTGGGTGCGGCGGCTGCCCTTGTACTCGACGACCCGCTCGCCCTTGGCGATCGGTGCAATGGCGAACACACCATTGCCGTGAATGGCGGAACGACGGGCGGCGATCTTGCGCGGCATAGCGAATCCCAAAATGACGAACCAGCATTCTGACGTGCTTGAACGGCCTTCGCTATCCAGGTCCCTCCGCACAGCCGACGGCCTGTATGCATCGGGCCAAATCTCAGGCCAGACCTCGGGCCGGACCTCGGACCAGGCCCCTCACCGCGGCCAGGGCCCGGACCGCCCCCGCGATACGCCTGAATCGCGCAAAACCCCCGGCTTGGCCGCGCCCGGAGAAAAACGTACAATTTCGGTACGAATTACCCCGAGCGGCCCCGCCGATGCTCCGCGTCACCAAACTCACCGACTACGCCACGGTCGTCCTGACCGTCCTGGCGGCCCAGTCCGACCGCGTCCTGAGCGCGTCGGAGCTGGCCGAGCGGGCGGGTCTGGAGGCGCCGACGGTCAGCAAACTGCTCAAGCCGCTGGCCCAGGCCGGTCTGGTCGAGGGGTTCCGCGGCGCCAACGGCGGCTATCGCCTGGCCCGCCCCGCCGACGAAATCGGCCTGATCGAGATCGTCGAGGCAATGGAAGGCCCGCTCGGCATGACCGAGTGCAGCGTCCACGAAGGCAATTGCGGCCTCGAACACCAGTGCGGCGTGCGCGCCAACTGGCGCCGCATCAACGACGTGGTCATCGAAGCCCTGAGCAACGTCACCCTTGCCCAGATGCTCGCCCCCACTCCTTCCTTTTCACCCGAACCAGCCGGCCGGCGCATCGATCTGCGCCTGGCCGGCGCTTAGACAGTAGGCAGCCGCCATGGCCACCGACATCATCAAGACGCCCGCTCCCTCGGGCGACATCGCTAATCGCCCGCTTCAGAACGAGGCGATCCACGAACAGCTCGGGCGTCGCTACGAAGCCGGTTTCATCACCGACATCGAATCCGACAGCCTGCCTCCGGGCCTCGACGAGGACACCATCCGTGCCCTCTCGGCCAAGAAGGAAGAGCCCGAGTGGATGACGCAGTGGCGACTGGAGGCTTATCGCCACTGGCTGACCATGCCGATGCCGCATTGGGCCAAGCTCAACATCGCCGCGATCGACTTCCAGGCGCTCAGCTACTACAGCGCGCCAAAGGCCAAGTACAAGTCGCTCGACGAAGTGCCCGAAGAGCTCATCGCCACCTACGACAAGCTGGGCGTGCCGCTGCACGAGCGCGCGCGGTTGGCCGGCGTCGCGGTGGACGCGGTGTTCGACTCGGTCTCGGTCGGCACCACCTTCCGCAAGGAACTGGCCGAGAAAGGCGTGATCTTCTGCTCGATGTCGGAAGCGATCCGCGAGCAACCCGAGTTGGTGAAGAAGTACCTCGGCAGCGTGGTGCCGACCGGCGACAACTTCTTCGCCGCGCTCAATTCGGCGGTGTTCTCCGACGGCAGCTTCGTCTTCATCCCCAAGGGCGTGCGTTGCCCGATGGAGTTGAGCACCTATTTCCGCATCAACGCCGGCCACACCGGCCAGTTCGAGCGCACCCTGATCATCTGCGAGGACAAGGCCTACGTCTCGTACCTCGAAGGCTGCACCGCGCCGATGCGCGACGAAAACCAGCTGCACGCGGCGGTGGTCGAACTGGTCGCGCTGGAAGACGCCGAGATCAAGTACTCGACCGTGCAGAACTGGTATCCCGGCGATGAGAACGGCGTCGGCGGCATCTACAACTTCGTGACCAAGCGCGGCGAATGCCGCGGCGCGCGCAGCAAGATCAGCTGGACCCAGGTCGAGACCGGTTCGGCGATCACCTGGAAATACCCCAGCTGCGTGCTGCTCGGCGACGATTCCAGCGGCGAGTTCTACTCGGTCGCGCTGACCCATCACCGCCAGCAGGCCGACACCGGCACCAAGATGATCCACATCGGCAAGCGCACCAAGTCGAAGATCATCAGCAAGGGCATCAGCGCCGGCCGCGGCCAGAACACCTACCGCGGTCTGGTCAAGATCGAGAAGAACGCCGCCGGTGCGCGCAACCACACCCAGTGCGACAGCCTGTTGATCGGCAAGAAGTGCGGGGCGCATACCTTCCCCTACATCGAGGTCAAGCACCCCGATGCGACCGTCGAGCACGAAGCGACCACCTCCAAGATCAGCGACGATCAGCTGTTCTATTGCCGTTCGCGCGGCATCGGCGAGGAAGACGCGGTGTCGATGATCGTCGACGGCTTCTGCAAGTCGGTGTTCCGCGAGCTGCCGATGGAGTTCGCGGTCGAGGCCAAGAAGCTGCTCGAAGTCTCGCTGGAAGGTTCGGTCGGATGAAGCCCGCACCCTTGCTCCCGGCGCTGCTGGCCGCGGCGCTCGCCGCCTGCTCGGCTGCGCCGGCCCCGCCGACCGCGGCGTCGGCTCCTGCACCGGCGACCACGGCCGCCGCGGCTCCGACGCCCGCCACCGCGGTCGCGCCGGTCGAGGCGCCGCTGGCCCCGCCGGGCACGATCAAACACGCGCTCGCCGACGGCGAGTACCTGTTGCCGTTCACCATCGCGCCCGAGCAAGCCGAGACCCACGACCCGCGCGTGCTGCAATGGAGCGAACACCCCTGCGGTGCGACCCCGTATGCGCGGGTGCGCGCGCTGCCGCTCGACGACAAGCTGCTGATCGCCGACGAGGTGATCGAAATCGACGACGCCGGCCAGGAACTGCGCCGCTGGCGCAAGCCCTTCGAGGCCGACGTGGTCGCCATCGACGGCGAGCGCCTGCGCCTACGCAGCCTCGACGGCAACGGCGTCGAACGACTGCTGTGGACCGACCCGGCCGGCACCCTGGCGCCCGCGCAAGTCGCCGCCGAGGCCGAACCGCGCCGGTTCGATTGCCCGGCGCTGAAAGCCTTCGCCGGCTCCGATTTCGTGCAATGCCTGGAGTACGCCGATGCCGGCGGCGCCAAGCGCAAGCTCGCCTACGAAGGCGTCTGTACCTGAGCGCGGGCCCTCGCCGCCCGCCTTCCGACCCGATACCGGCGCCGCCGCGCCACTCAGTTTTCTGGACACCCCCATGTTGAAGATCGAAAACCTCCACGTCCAAGTCGCCGGCAAGGACATCCTCAAAGGCCTCTCGCTCGACCTGCAGCCGGGTCAGGTGCACGCGATCATGGGGCCGAACGGCGCCGGCAAATCGACGCTCGGCAATATCCTCGCCGGCCGCGAGGGCTATGAGGTGACCGAGGGCACGGTCGAATTCGAGGGCCGCAACCTGCTCGAACTGGAGCCGGAAGAACGCGCCGCCGCCGGCGTGTTCCTGGCCTTCCAGTACCCGGTCGAGATCGCCGGCGTCAACAACACCTATTTCCTGCGCGCTGCGCTCAACGCTCAGCGCAAGGCGCGCGGCGAGGCCGAGCTCGACTCGATGCAGTTCCTCAAGCTGGTGCGCGAGAAGCTCGCTGTGCTGCACCTGAAGGACGAGTTGCTGCACCGCGGCGTCAACGAAGGCTTCAGCGGCGGCGAGAAGAAGCGCAACGAAATCTTCCAGCTCGCCCTGCTCGAACCCAAGCTGGCGATCCTCGACGAGACCGACTCCGGCCTCGACATCGACGCGCTCAAGGCCGTCGCCGACGGCGTCAACGCACTGCGTTCGCCCGACCGCGCCTTCCTGGTCATCACCCACTACCAGCGCTTGCTCGACTACATCAAGCCCGACGTCGTGCACGTGCTGGCCGACGGCCGCATCGTCGAGAGCGGCGGCCCGGAGCTGGCCCTGGAACTGGAAGCGCACGGCTACGAATGGCTCAAGGACCGCGTCGCACCGGAGAGCGCCGCGTGACCCCGCCCCGCCACGCCGCCATCGACTTGCATACGCAGGCCCGGGCCTGGGCCCCGACACGTTCCGCCGCGCCTGCGCGAGGACACTGACATGAGTCTGCTACTCGAAGGATTCGCCGCTTCGTTCGAGCAATTGTCGGCACGCGAAGCCGCCGGCCTCGGCCCGACCCGCCGCGCCGCGCTCGATGCGGTGCTGCGCGACGGCCTGCCCGGCCCGCGCAACGAAGCCTGGAAGTACACGCCGCTGCGCGCGCTCGACCGGCGCGCGTTCGCCGCCGCCGATCTCGCCCCGGGCGGCTTCGACGCCTCGGCCATCGCCGGCATCCCGACCCCGCGCATCGTCTTCCACAACGGCCGCTACGACGCCGTGCACAGCGACCTCAGCGGCCTGCCGCAGGGCGTTTCGCTGCAGCCGCTGTCGCAGGTGCTGGCGATCGACGACGCCCGCGAAACCAATTTCCTCGCCCGCCGCTTCGACCGCAGCGACGAGATCTTCGCCCGCCTCAACGCCGCCCTGGCCGACGAAGGCGCGGTGCTGCGCGTGGACGCCGGCGTGCAGGTCGCAGGCGCGATCCATTTCGTCTTCGTCGGCAGNCGACCGCGCCTGGCATTTGCGCCACCTGGTCGAGTTGCGCGAAGGCGCATCCCTGACCTTGGTCGAGCACCAACTCGCGGCCGACAGCCACACCCACTTGTCCAACAGCCTGACCCACGTGCACCTGGCGCCGAACGCATCGCTGTCGCATGCGCGCGTGCAGGACGAGGCGACCGGCGCGACCGTGGTCGCACGCACCGACGCGGTGCTCGCGCGCGCCGCGCAGTACCGCCGCATCGATCTCGAACTCGGCGCGGCGCTGTCGCGGCACGAACTCAACGCCGCGCTGCATGGCGAGGCCGCGCAGGTGCATGCCAACGGCGTGCTGCTCGCGACCGGCCGCCGCCATCTCGATACGCGCCTGGGCATCGACCACGTCGGCCGCGACAGTCAGTGCCAGCTGACCTGGCGCGGGCTCGGCGCCGGCCGTTCGCGCACCGCCTTCCACGGCGGCATCCTGATCCGCGAGGGCGCCGACGGCAGCAATGCCGCGCTGTCGAACAAGAACCTGCTGCTCAACGAAGGCGCCGAGATCGACACCCAGCCGGTGCTCGAGATCCATGCCGACGAAGTCCAGGCCGCCCACGGCGCCACCGTCGGCCAGCTCGACCCCCAGGCGATGTTCTACCTGCGTTCGCGCGGTTTGCCGGCCGAACAGGCGCGTTCATTGCTGACCGCGGCGTTCTGTCGCGAGACCTTGTCGGTGCTGGAGGACGAGAGCGCGCGCTCGATGCTCGAAGTGCGCTTGAACCTCGCCCTCGAACGCCTGCAAGTCGTTTGAAACGAAGAACGAGTGCGCAGGAGAGAGTAACGAGTTCCAGCACGCTCTTACTCGTTTCTCGCTCCTCTCCACTCGTTGCTGGCTCCACCGGACCTTACCGATGACCGTCGCCCAAGCTCCCTCGATCGATTGGACCGCCGTCCGCGCCGACTTCCCGGTGCTGACCCGCGAGGTCCATGGCAAGCCGTTGATCTATTTCGACTCGGCCAACACCGGCCAGAAGCCGGCCGCGGTGATCGAGGCGGTCGACGATTTCTATCGCCACCACAACGCCAACGTCAGCCGCGCCGTGCACGCGCTCGGCAGCGAGGCGACCGAGGCCTACGAAGGCGCGCGCGCCAAGCTCGCCCGCTTCCTCAACGTGCGCGTCGACGAACTGGTGCTGTGCAGCGGCACGACCTTCGCGATCAACCTGGTCGCCTACTCCTGGGCGCTGCCGCGCTTGCGCCCCGGCGATGCGATCGTGCTCACGCGCATGGAGCACCACGCCAACATCGTGCCCTGGCAGCTGGTCGCCCAGCGCACCGGCGCGACCATCAAGGTCGCCGAGATCGACGAACGCGGCCAGCTCGATCTGAATCAGTTGTATTCGTTGCTGACGCCCGAGGTGAAGCTGCTCGCGCTGACCCACGTCTCCAACGTGCTCGGCACCGTCAACCCGGTGCGCGAGATCTGCCGCGAAGCGCGCAAGCGCGGCATCGCCACCCTCGTCGACGGCTCGCAGGCGGCGCCGCACCGGCCGCTCGACATCGCCGCGATCGGCTGCGATTTCTATGCGATCACCGGCCACAAGATGAGCGGCCCGACCGGCACCGGTGCGCTATGGGCGCGGCGCGAACACCTCGATGCGATGCCGCCCTTCATCGGCGGCGGCGAGATGATCAAGGAAGTGCGTTTCGAGGGCACCGTGTTCGCCGACGGCCCGCGCAAGTTCGAAGCCGGCACGCCGAACATCGCCGGCTTCGTGGGCCTGGGCGCGGCGGTCGATTACCTGTCGGCGCTCGGCATGGCACACATCGACGCCCGCGAGCAGGCCTTGCTGGCCTACGCCAACGAAGCCTTGTCGCAGGTGCCCGGCCTGCGCATCTTCGGCCAGGCGCAGGAGAAGGCCGCGGTGATCAGCTTCCTGGTCGAAGGCGCGCACGCGCACGACCTGGCGACCCTGCTCGATCTGGAAGGCGTGGCGATCCGCTCCGGCCACCACTGCGCGCATCCGCTCATGCAACACTTCGGCGTGCCGGCGACCTGCCGCGCCTCGCTCGCGTTCTACAACACCCACGACGAGATCGACGCGTTCGTGGCCGCCCTGAACAAAGTCCGCAAACTGCTCGCATGACCCACGACACTCTGAGTTTTCGCGCTGCCACCCTGGCCGACACCGACGCCCTCGTCGACCTGGTCGAATCGGCTTATCGCGGCGATTCCAGCCGCGCCGGCTGGACCACCGAAGCCGACTTCCTCGACGGCCGCCGCACCGGCGCCGACGACATCAAGGCCTGCCTCGACCGTCCGCAGAGCGTGATCCTGATCGTCGAGCGCAACGGCGCCGACGCCGCACCCGAGCTGCTCGCCTGCGCGCATGTCGCGGCCGAGGACGGCGCCGGCTACTTCGGCATGTTCTCGGTCAAGCCGACCTTGCAGGGCGGCGGCATCGGCAAGCGCGTGATCGACGAAGCCGAACGCATCGCCCGCGAGGACTGGAAGTTGCCGGCCATGCGCATGACCGTGATCGACATCCGCGACGAGCTGATCGCCTTCTACGAACGCCGCGGCTACGTCCGCACCGGCCACTACAAGCCCTTCCCCTACGGCGACGAGCGTTTCGGCCTGCCCAAGCGCGACGATCTGCGCTTCGAGGTGCTGGAAAAGACGTTCTGATGTCCGTGGGCTGAGGCCTGGTTGAGGCGTCGGGGTTAAAACGACGCCCCGTCGTCCTGGTCTCCACTTCGCCCGCTTTACGATCCGGCCTGCATCCCTTGGCCGGTCGCATCCATCGGCAAGGCCAGGAAAGCGCGCAGTGCACACCGGCCCTGCCCGCTTCTACAATGCCTCGCAACGCACTGCCAGCTCTTCAGGAAAGCAAGCCATGGGTGACTGGGTTTTCGTCTGCGCCACCTCGCAATTGCTGCCCGGCGAATCGACCGTCGCCTGGGACGGCGACACCGCGATCTTCGTATGCAACTACGACGGCGATTTCTACGCCCTCGAAGACCGTTGCTCGCACGAGGACTTCGAACTGTCCGCAGGCGCCTTCGACGGCGAGGAAGCCACGGTCGAATGCGTCCTGCACGGCGCCCGCTTCGACGTACGCGACGGCCGCCCCTTGTGCGCGCCCGCCTACGAACCGGTGGTGAAGTTCCCGGTCAAGGTCGAAGACGGCGGGGTCTGGACCCGCGACGACCGCGAGTAGGCGCCGCTTCGTTTCGATCATTGTCGCTGCAGCTGTTCCCCCTTTTCCAAAGGGGCCGGGGATTTTCCTTTCGCTTCTTCTCCACCCGGGCAAGAGCAAATCCCCCGCGCCGAAACTGCATCTGGCTTCGTGCCTGCGCCAGGCGCTCGCCCCTTTTGTCATCCTTTGTCGAAGGGGGCGACGGCGAACGCCGCGATGGGGCTAGGGCGCGAGCTAGGTGCTTTGGGTCGCGGCTTACGCCGCTCCTACAAGAGGGTGTTACGCGAGTCCGGTGCTTCACGGTCGCGGCTTGCGCCGCTCCTACCCCTTTGAAGCACCGATGCCAGCGCTCGTATGCGGCCCCCTGCGCCTGCCAAACCCCTGTTTGCGCACGCATTTACACCGGAAACGGTTACAAGACCCTCGAATTGTTCACAATTCGTTGCAAATGAGAATCCATCTCATTAAGATCGCGGACTGACGCGGCCCCGCGCCGTTTATCCGCAATCCAGAGATCCCCCATGACCACGAAGTTCGTCGTGTCGCCGCTCGCCGGTGCACTTGCCCTCGCCCTCAGTCTGCCCGTGCTCGCCGCCCCGGCGCCCGAACCCCAGGCCAAGGACCTCGACGGCGTCGCGGTGCACGGCCAGCGCGTACAGAAGGCCAGCAGCGGCAAGTACACCGCGAACCTGCGCGACACCCCGCAGACGATCAGCGTGATCGACCGCACCACCATCGACGGCCAGAACCTGCTCTCGCTGACCGACATCCTCAGCACCCTTCCGGGCATCACCTTCGGCGCGGGCGAAGGCGGCGGCGGCTTCGGCGACAAGATCAACCTGCGCGGCTTCGACGCCAGCAGCGACATCACCGTCGACGGCGTGCGCGACAGCGGCCTTTACAGCCGCACCGACCCCTTCAACCTGGAAGCGGTCGAAGTCGTCAACGGCGCCAACTCGGTCTACTCCGGCGCCGGCTCGGTCGGCGGCACGGTCAACCTGGTCAGCAAGAGCGCCGGCCTCAACGAGTTCCACAAGGCCTCGATCGCCGCCGGCACCGACAGCTACACCCGCGTCACCACCGACAGCAACTTTGTGCTGGGCGAAGGCTCGGCGCTGCGCCTCAACGCGATGGCGCACCAGAACGACGTACCGGGCCGCGACGTCGAGCAGAACGAGCGTTGGGGCGTGGCCGCATCGCTCGCCTTCGGCCTCGGCAGCGACACCAGCTGGACCTTGAACTACCTGCACCAGGAAGACGACAACACCCCGCAATACGGCCTGCCGTTCTTCAACGGCGACGTGCTGCCGGGCATCGACCGCGGCAACTACTACGGTTACAGCAACATCGACCGTCAGGACATCCAGCTCGATTCGGTCACCTCGATCCTCGACCACGCCTTCAACGACAATTTCAAGATCCGTAACCTGACCCGTTGGCAGCAGGCCGACCAGTTCTCGCTGGTCGACGCGGTCCAGGGCACCTGGTGCCTGGCCAACAACCTCACCCCGACCGGCACCAGCTGCGGCAGCACCCGCCCCGGCAACTACAGCCCGAGCGGCCCGCGCGGTTACGGCCGCGACACCCGCAACACCACGCTGTACAACCAGACCGACCTGACGGTGAACTTCAACACCGGCGCGATCGAGCACAACCTGGTCGCCGGCTTCTCGGTGCTGCACGAAGAATTCGACCTCGACGTCACCAGCGATTTCCGCAACCCCAACGGCACCAACCCGTTCCTCGCGGGCCTGCCGCAGATGAACATCGCGCGTCCGGACCACACCTACCGCGGCCCGCTCAACCGCACCCTGACCGGCCGCACCGAAGGCGAACTCGACAACCGCGCGATCTACGTGTTCGACACGCTCAAGTTCAACGAGCAGTGGCAGCTGAGCCTGGGCGCGCGCTACGAGCGCAACGAAGGCGAGACCATCAATGCGGTGGTCGTGCAGGCTCCGACCGCGGCGAACCAGCCGCTGCCGGCCCAGCCGATCGGCACCGTCACCGGCTACGGCGTGCCGTTCAAGAGCAACGACGATCTGTTCTCCTACCGTGCCGGCCTGGTTTACAAGCCGGTCGAGAACGGCAGCATCTACATCGCCTACGGCAACTCGAAGACGCCGTCGAAGGCCTCGGTCAACGGTTCGTGCACCGCGCAGACCTGCTCGGTCGATCCGGAAACCGCGGTCAATTACGAAATCGGCACCAAGTGGGACTTCCTCGACGGCCGCCTCGCCCTGACCGGCTCGGTGTTCCGCAACGAGCGCGAGAACTACAAGGTCGCCGACCTCGACAACCCGGCCAACCTGTCCGGCATGCAGCAGCTCGACGGCAGCGCGCGCGTCGACGGCTTCATGATCGGCCTGTCCGGCCTGATCACCGACCAGTGGGCGGTCTACGCCAACTACGCGCGTCTGGACAGCGAAGTGCTGCAGGGCGTGTCCGACTTCCAGGCCAATCTGGGCCGGGACTACACCAAGGGCGATCGTCTGACCCAGGTGCCGGAAGACTCCTTCAGCCTGTGGACCACCTACGACATCAGCCCGCGTTGGCAGGTCGGTTACGGCGCGACCTTCCAGGGCAAGATCTGGCTGACCCAGCACAGCGCGACCAACCTCAACGGCCCGCTGACGACCTACGGCAGCTACTGGACCCACCGCGCGATGGTCAACTACAAGATCAACCGCCAGGCCTCGCTGCAGCTCAACATCAACAACCTCACGGACGAGGAGTACTTCACCCGCATCCGCAACAACGGCTGGGCCACCCCGGGCGACGGACGCCAGGTGGTGCTGAGCGCCAACTTCGCCTTCTAAGTGGTATCGAACCTCGAGTTCACGTTCTAATCGGACTTCCATCGTCCAGGCGCGCCGCCCGGGTCCTCCCGGGCGGCCGCATTGAGGAAACCCATGCTGCTGCACGTGCCCAAGGTGCTCACCGCCGAACAGGTCGGCCATTGCCGCGAACGCCTGGCCCAGGCCGGTTGGAGCGACGGCCGGATCACCGCGGGCCACCAGTCGGCCAAGGCCAAGGACAACGCGCAACTGCCCGAGAACGACCCGGTCGCGCGCGAGCTCGGCCCGATCATCCTCGACGCGCTGTCGCGCAACCCGACCTTCTTTTCCGCGGCGCTGCCGCAGCGGGTCTACCCGCCCCTGTTCAATCGCTACGCCGGCGGCCAGTCGTTCGGTTTCCACGTCGACAACGCGATCCGCTACGACCGCAGTCGCGGCGGCATGGACGCGGTGCGCACCGACCTGTCGGCCACGCTGTTCCTGAGCGCGCCCGAGGAATACGACGGCGGCGAGCTCGTCATCGAAGACACCTACGGCACCCACCCAGTGAAGCTGGCGGCCGGCGACCTGGTGCTGTATCCCGGCACCAGCCTGCACAAGGTCACCCCGGTCACCCGCGGCGAACGCCTCGCCTCGTTCTTCTGGATCCAGAGCCTGCTCGCCGAAGATTCGCAGCGCCGGCTGATGTTCGAGCTGGACGTGTCGATCCGGCGCCTGACCGCCGACGTGCCCGATCATCCCGCGCTGGTCCAGCTGACCGGCGTGTACCACAACCTGTTGCGGCGCTGGAGCCAGACGTGAGCGCGGCCAGCCGCGACGATCGCGCGATCAAGACCGGCTCGATCAAAGCCGGCCCGATCAAGGCCGGCCCGATCAAGGCCGAACCGATCAAGGCCGCTTCGGGCACGATCGATCCGAATCGTCGCGCCTATTGGCTCAAGACCCTGCACCGCTGGCACTGGATCAGCGCCGCGGTGAGCCTGGTCGCGCTGCTGCTGTTCTCGGTCACCGGCATCACCCTCAACCACGCCGCCCAGATCGAATCCGAACCGGTCGTGGTCAACGTCAAGGAAACCTTGCCGGCGAGCCTGCTGCGCGGCCTCAAGCGCGAGCATGCCGCCGACGCGCCCTTGCCCGGCGCGGTCAACGACTGGCTCGCCGATGCGTTGGACGTGCGCACCGCCGAACGCAAGGGCGAGTGGTCCGATGCCGACGTCTACGTCTCGTTGCCGCGTCCCGGCGGCGACGCCTGGCTCAGCATCGACCGCGAGAGCGGCGCGATCGAGTACGAACGCACCGACCGCGGCTGGATCGCCTGGCTCAACGATCTGCACAAGGGCCGCAACACCGGCGCGGCCTGGCGCTGGTTCATCGACCTGTTCGCGGTGGCCTGCCTGTTGTTCGCCTCGACCGGCCTGTGGCTGCTGCAACTGCACGCACGCCAGCGCGGCAAGACCTGGCCGCTGGTCGCGGCGGGCCTGGCGGTGCCGCTGCTGCTGATCATCCTGTTCATGCACTGACCCATCCCCTTTACGCATTCGTCGCTTTACGCATTCCCCGCTTTAGAACTCCCAGGAGCGATCCATGAAGCTGTCGTCTTTCAAAGTGCTGATCCCGGCGATGGTGCTGCCGATGCCGGCGCTCGCGGCCGATCTCGAACTCAACATCGAGATCCCGCGCATCAACGCCGCCGAGTACCACCGCCCCTATGTCGCGGCCTGGATCGAAAAGGCCGACAACAGCGTCGCCAGCAACCTCGCGGTCTGGTACGACCTCGACATGAAGAACGGCGAAGGCACCAAGTGGCTCAAGGACATGCGCCAGTGGTGGCGCCGCAGCGGCCGCACCCTGCAGATGCCGGTCGACGGCGTCAGCGGCGCGACCCGTCCGGTCGGTCAGCACGCGGTTTCGTTCAAGGGCAACAGCAAGGCCCTCGCCGGCCTCGCGCCGGGCCGCTACACCCTGGTCGTGGAAGCCGCGCGCGAAGTCGGCGGCCGCGAAATGCTGTCGATCCCGTTCGAGTGGCCGGCCAAGGCGCAGAACCTGTCGGCGCAGGGCAAGACCGAACTCGGCAAGGTGAAGGTGGTGGTGAAGCCTTGAGAATCGGGAATGGGGAATCGGGAATCGCGCGAGCGGTCTCCGACTCCTGTTCCATCCCGGCTCTTCCCCTAACGATTCCCGATTCCCGATTCCCCATTCCCGGATAAAAACATGAACCTCAAACTTCTCGCCGCCGCCGTCGTCGCCACGTTCGCGCTCGCCGGCACCGCCCAGGCGCACAAGGCCTGGCTGCAGCCTTCGCAGACCGTGTTCTCCGACAAGGGTTCGTGGCTGACCGTCGACGCCGCGGTCTCCAACGACCTGTTCTATTTCAACCACGTGCCGTTACCGCTGGAGCGCCTGCAGATCACCGCGCCCGACGGCAGCGCCGTGCAGCCGCAGAACGGTGCGACCGGCAAGCTGCGCAGCGTGTTCGACGTCGAGCTGTCGCAGGAAGGCACCTACAAGGTCGCGATGAACAACGAAGGTCTGTTCGCCAGCTACAAGCTCGGCGGCGAAGCCAAGCGCTGGCGCGGCAAGGCCAGCGAGTTCAAGAGCGGCATCCCGGCCGGCGCCACCGAGGTCAATGCCTCCGAAAGCCTCGGCCGCGTGGAGACCTTCGCCACCGTCGGCAAGCCGAGCACGACCGCGTTCAAGACCACTGGCAAGGGCATCGAGCTGGTGCCGGTGACCCATCCGAACGATCTGTTCGCGGGCGAAACCGCGAGCTTCCAGTTGCTCGTCGACGGCAAGCCGGCGGCGGGCCTCAAGGTCGAAATCGTGCCGGGCTCGACCCGTTATCGCGACCAGCAGAACGAAATCAACGTCACCACCGGCAACGACGGCAAGTTCGAGGTCAAGTGGCCGCAGGCCGGCATGTACTGGCTGGAAACCACCAGCGAAGACGCCAAGACCACGCTGCCGGAAGCCAAGCAGCGTCGCCTGAGCTACGTCGCCGTGTTCGAAGTGCTGCCGCAGTAAACCGATGCCGGTGTCGACGCCGCAGGTGACGTGGACGTGGTCGGGCGCATGGGATGCGCCCGAGGCGGCGTCGCTGCACGCGCTCGACGGCATCACCATGGGCACGCGCTGGTCGGTCAAGTTGATCGCCCGCGCCAGCGCGCTGCCGATGTTGGAACGCGGCATCCAGGCGCGGCTCGATCAAGTCGTCGCCCAGATGAGCACCTGGGAAAGCGATTCCGACCTCAGCCGTTACAACCGTTCCGGCGCCGGCAGTGTGCACGCGCTGCCGGCCGAATTCGCCGAAGTGATGGCGGCCGCGCTCGCGCTCGCCGCCGACAGCGACGGCGCCTACGACCCGACCATCGGCCCACTGGTCGATCTGTGGGGTTTCGGCCCTGCCGGCGCACGCGAGGCCGCACCCGACGCGATCGTGTTGGCGAACGCGCAAGCGCGTGTGGGCTGGCGCCGGCTGCGCTTCGACGCCGCCGCGCGCACGCTCGAACAACCCGGCGGCGCCTACGTCGACCTGTCCTCGATCGCCAAGGGCTACGGCGTCGACCGCGTCGCCGACTATCTGCTCGAACAAGGCGTCGCCGATTGCCTGGTCGAAGTCGGCGGCGAGTTGCGCGGGCACGGGCGCAAACCCGATGCGACACCGTGGCGCGTCGCGGTCGAACAACCCGGTGGCAGCGACGACGAAGCCGCCGCGGTGATCGCGCTCGACGGCCTCGCCATCGCGACCTCCGGCGACTATCGCCGCTATTTCGACGCCGACGGCCGGCGCTATTCGCACACCCTCGATCCGCGCAGCGGCCGGCCGATCGCGCACCCGCTGGCTTCGGTCACCGTGCTGCACGCGCAGTGCATGCAGGCCGACGCCCTCGCCACCGCCTTGACCGTGCTCGGCGCGCATGCCGGCATGGCCTACGCGAACCGCCACGGCCTGGCCGCCTTGTTCGTGCTGCGCGAGGGCGAGGGCTTCGTCACTCGCACCACGCCGGCGTTCGTCGCCCGGCAGCGCAGCGCATGAGCACCGTGGCGACCGCACCGCGCCGGCGCTTCGACCTCGGCGTCCTCGGCAATCTGCTGGTCGTGCTGGCGCTGGTCGCGCTCGCGATCGGTTTGTCGCAATGGCAGGCCGAACCCTTGCGTTGGAGCTTCCCCGGACGTGGCCGTGTGTGGGCGGCGGGCGCGGTCGCCGCGCTGTATGCCGGCTTCGTAGCCGCCATCGCCGTCTCGCGGACGCGACGTGCGCGCGCGCAGGCCTTGCCGGCGATCTCCGCGCAACAACGCGGCGATTGGCTGGTCGCCTTCGCCAGCCAGACCGGTTTCGCCGAACAACTCGCACGCCGCAGTTACGAGGCCTTGCGCGATGCCGGCCTGAGCGCCGACCTCGCCGTGCTCGGCACCCTCGACGCGGCGCAACTGGCGCGGTATCCGCGCGTGTTGTTCGTCGTCAGCACCACCGGCGAAGGCGATGCGCCCGACAGCGCGGCCGGCTTCGTCCGACGAGTCATGGCGCAGGCAGGCGAACTGTCGGCCACACGCTACGGCGTGCTCGCCCTCGGCGACCGCGAGTACACCGAGTACTGCGCGTTCGGCCATCGTCTCGACCACTGGTTGCGGCATTCCGGCGCCCAATCTCTGTTCGATCTGGTCGAGGTCGACAACAGCGAACCCGGCGCTCTGCGCCATTGGCAGCACCATCTGGGCCTGTTGGCCGGCCATACCGAGCTGCCCGACTGGAGCGCGCCTTCGTACCGCCCCTGGCATCTGCAGGAACGTCTGCTGTCCAACCCCGGCAGCGTCGGCGGCCCGGTGTTCCGACTGGGTCTGGTGCCGGCCGACGGCGACGCGCTCGATTGGCGCGCTGGCGATATCGCCGAGATCGGGCCGCGCAACAGCGCCGCCGATGTCGTGCAGTGGCTGGCGACGCTCAGCCTGGACGGCGCCGAAATCGTGCGGCACGCAGATGCGCAGGAGCCCTTGTCGGCCTTGCTGGCGCGCTCGCGTTTGCCCGATCCCAATGCCGTGCGGGGGCAAGGTGCGCAGGCCATCGCCGATGCGCTCAAGCTGCTGTCGCACCGCGAGTACTCGATCGCCTCGGTGCCTGCCGACGGTTCGCTGCAACTCTTGGTCCGCCAGATGCGTTACGAGGACGGCCGCTACGGCAGCGGCAGCGGCTGGCTGACCGAACATGCGGCACCAGGTACGGCGATCGACCTGCGCATCCGCAGCAACCCCTCCTTCCATGCACCGAGCGATGCGCGCCCGGTGTTGTTGATCGGCAACGGCACCGGCCTGGCCGGCCTGCGTGCGCTGCTCAAGACCCGGATCGCCGCGGGGTATCGCCGCAACTGGCTGCTGTTCGGCGAACGCAACGCCGCCTGCGACCTGCACTACCGCGCCGAACTCGACGCCTGGCAGGCCGACGGCGCGATCGAACGCGTCGACTACGCGTTCTCGCGCGACGGCGAGTCGCGGACCTATGTGCAGGATGTGTTGCGCAAGCATCTGGACGCGGTGCGCGAATGGATCGCGCAAGGCGCAGCCGTCTATGTCTGCGGCAGCCTCGAAGGCATGGCGCCAGGCGTCGAAGCGGTGCTGCATGAAGCGGTCGGCGTGGAAACGCTGGAGGCCATGGCCGCAGACGGTCGCTATCGGCGCGATGTGTATTGAGCGATCTCGGGCGTCTGAATCATCGCGGGGATGACCGATCCTGAGATGGTGGCTGCTGGGGATGTGGGTTCTGATTCTGGGGTGCTGAGTGATCTCGTGCGTAGGAACCATCGCCCCTTTCACAAAGGGGCCGACGCCCAGCGCGCGCATCGCTGCTGAGTGAGGTTCGGAGCGCGGGGGATTTGCTTTGGTTTGCTTCGCATACACCCAGGCCGACTCAGCCGAACAAGGGCGTAACGGATCGGGGGAATACGCCGAGATCTCTGGATCCCCGCCTTCGCGGGGATGACGGCTCTTGAGGGATGACAACTCTTGGGGATGACGACTCTCGGCGCGATACGTACTGAGTGATCTCGAGCGCGTGAACCATCGCCCCCTTTGACAAAGGGGGCCGACGCCCGGCGCGCGCATCGCTGCTGAGTGAGGGTCGGAGCGCGGGGGATTTGCTTTGGTTTGCTTCGCATACGCCAGGCCGACTCAGCCGAACAAGGGCGTAACGGATCGGGGGAATATGCCCAGATCTCTGGATCCCCGCCTACGCGGGGATGACGGCTTGGGGATGACGGCTGTTGGGGGTAACGGCTCTTGGGGGATGACCGCTATTGAGGAGGTAGCGGCTCTCGGCGTGAGGTGCAGACCGTCCTGTGCGGATTCAGTCGAGCGGGGCCACCCGCACCAACAGCACCTCGCCACCGCCTTCGAGCACGTTGCGCAGGCGTTCGCTGCCGGCGGCAAGGATCGCGGTGTCGCCGGCTTCCAGCGGCGGCAGGCCGGAGTCGTCGGCGAACCGCGCTTGGCCAGCCAGCAGATGCACCGCCCAGGTCTGGCCCGGTTCGGCGAAGATCACCATCGGCCCGACCAGCGGGCGGTGCCACAGCTCGGCACGGACCCGGTCGCGGCGCCACATCAGGTTGAAGTCGTGGGTCAGGCCGTCGAGCAGTTCGCCCTGCACCGCGCGTTCGCCGGCGAAACGCAGCTTGTCGTGCGGCGGCAGCAGCTCATGGACCTCGCCGTCGTCGAAACGCAGGCGCAGGCCGTTGCCGCTGAGCAGGACCAATTCGCGGTCGATCCCCGGGAACGCCGAGAACGGCGCATCGCGCTCGATCTCGGCGATCGACAGACGCCAATCCCAGTCCTCGCCCGGGATCGGGCGATCGAGCCCGGCCTCGTTCTGGCGGCTCATGCGCACGATCTCGCGGGTCCAGCCGAACTGGTTGCGCCAGCGTTCGCGGCGATACTCGTTGGCGGGGATGGACCAGGTCAGGCGGTCGGGCATGGGCGTGGCTGCGGCTGAACGAAGGCGCAGTCTAGTGGTTGGGCCGGGTTGGCCCAAGCGGGAGAAGGTCGGGATAAAGCGATCGAACCATGATCGCGCGGCCAAGGGCCGGAAGGCGTCGGGGGAAGCGGTAGCCAGGGTGTTATGGCCCGGGTCGGGTCGCGGCTTACGCCGCTCCTACAGGGGGCTGGTGCGGGTTGCAGGCTGGATCAAGCGGGCCGGGAGATGGCGGTCGCGGCTTGTGACCGAAGGAAATCCAGTAGGACGCCGCTCCTACCCCGAAAATCCGAAGCCCGAAGCCCGAAGCCCTTCCCGACTCCCGAATCCCGAATCCCGAACAAGGGTGTGCCCCGCCGCAGATCCCTCTGGGGCGGGGCAACGTACTTCCGTGTCCAGGGACCTCCCCCCGAATCCTTTCGGGCTTCCTTGCCCGATTAGCTGCCGACCCCGCGTCCTTACGGCATCGGCAGACTTGTTCAGCGCTTGCTGGCAGCGCGCGGGGCCGCGATGGCTCCGGCGGTGTTGGTCGGGCGGACCTGAGCGGCGCCGCCGACCACGATGCGTTCCCGATTCTTTTCGACCGTCTTCAGACCGATTCCCTTGACCAGGGCCAGCTGCTCGACGCTGCGGAAGGCCCCGTTGGCCTTGCGGTAAGCGACGATGGCTTCGGCCTTGGAGGCCCCGATGTTGAGCAGTACGCGGTCCAACGTGGCCGCGTCGGCGCTGTTGATATTGACCTTTTCCGAGGCGAAGGCACTGCCGGCGAGCATCAGCGACAGGACCAGCGACTTTGCGATGAGGGCAAACGATTTCATGGTTAAAGCTCCTGAGAGTGGATTCCGTTCCTGGCCGGCGGCCTTACGTCCTTGAGTCCTTGTGTCCGCCGGTGGAGACAGTCTCCATGTCTCGACCGGCACAGGTTATCGCCGCAGACGCCTGTGCGAAGCCGGGGGATGCCGCAGCGCAGGGTAGGAAAAGTCCTACACGGCCCGGGAGGCGTAAAATGCCCCCCTTCCCCGCTCCAGAGGTCCGTCAATGGACGCCAGCAAGGTCGATCGCTACGTCAGCGAGAAGTGGGACGACGAAATCGTCCCGCAACTGGTCGAATACATCCGCATCCCCAACAAGTCGCCGATGTTCGACGCCGACTGGGTCCAGCACGGCTACATGGACGATGCCGTCAAGCTCATGGAAACCTGGGCTCGCGCCCAGTCGATCCCGGGCATGCAGGTCGAGGTGGTGCGCCTGGAAGGCCGTACGCCGTTGATCTTCATCGATATTCCGGCGGCCCACGGCGGCAGCGACGAGGATTGCGTGCTGCTCTACGGCCACCTCGACAAGCAGCCGGAGATGACCGGCTGGGACGACGACCTGGGCCCGTGGAAGCCGGTGATCAAGGGCGACAAGCTTTACGGCCGCGGCGGCGCCGACGACGGCTACGCCATCTTCGGCTCGCTGGCGGCGATCCTGGCCCTGCAGGAACAACAGCAGCCGCACGCGCGCTGCGTGATCCTGATCGAGGCCTGCGAAGAGTCCGGCAGCTACGACCTGCCCGTCTACGTCGATCACCTGGCCGACCGCATCGGCAAGCCCTCGTTGGTGGTCTGCCTGGACTCGGGTTGCGGCAACTACGATCAGTTGTGGTGCACGACTTCGCTGCGCGGCCTGGCCGGCGGCAACTTCACCGTCAAGGTGCTCAGCGAAGGCGTGCATTCGGGCGACGCCTCCGGCGTGGTGCCGTCGAGCTTCCGCCTGCTGCGCCAGCTGCTGTCGCGCCTGGAAGACGAGAGTAACGGCAAGATCCTGATCGAAGGCCTGTACGTCGACGTGCCGCCTGAGCGCCTGGAGCAGGCGCGCCAGGCCGCCAAGGTGCTCGGCACCGCGGTCTACGACAAGTTCCCGCTGTTGCCCGGCATGCAACCGATGTTCAAGGAGAACGCGCCAGACGACCTGGCCGAGTTGGTGCTCAACCGCACCTGGCGCCCGGCCTTGTCGGTCACCGGCGTCGACGGCATGCCGGCGCTGGCCTCGGCCGGCAACGTGCTGCGCCCGCACACCTCGGTGAAGCTGTCGCTGCGTTTGCCGCCGACCCTCGACGGTAAGCGCGCCGGCGAGTTGCTCAAGGAAGTGCTGCTGCGCGATCCGCCGAACGGCGCCCAGGTGACCCTGGAACTGGAGAAGTCGTCGAGCGGTTGGAACGCCCCGGCGATGTCGTCGTGGCTGTCGAACGCGATCGACGCATCGAGCCGCGAATTCTTCGGCCAGCCGGCGATGTACATGGGCGAAGGCGGCTCGATTCCGTTCATGGGCATGCTCGGCGAGAAATTCCCGGGCGCGCAGTTCATGATCACCGGCGTGCTCGGCCCGCATTCCAACGCGCACGGCCCGAACGAGTTCCTGCACATCCCGATGGGCAAGCGGGTGACCGCCTGCGTCGCCCGCGTGGTCGCCGAGCATCACCTGGCGAGCCAGCGCGGCGAGACCACCGGCGTGGCCGCGGTGGCCGACAGCGGCGATCGGCATGGAGATCACGGCTGCTGCTGATTTTTTCGGCTAGCCAATGGTGAAAGGAAACGGGCCTTCGGGCCCGTTTTCTGTTTGGGCGCGAGTTACGAGCGACGAGCGTTTGTGCGCTTCGAGCGATGACGCTGGACCGGCGTTTTCTGCGCGTTCCGTGGCCGCGGCTTGCGCCGCTCCTACCC
>NZ_JBQEOE010000016.1:28727-44846 GCF_052045105.1 Lysobacter sp. 22409
CGACCGCGTTCCTGCACGACGCGACGCCTGTCTGGGCTTGCTGCGTCCGGCTGATGCGGTGGATGTTTGACCGCTCCGATCGACGGCGTGGGACAGGAGCTTTCTGCGCGCCCGCGGTCGCGGCTCACGCCGCTCCTACAAGGAGACGACGCCGGCCTATGTAAGAGCGGCGTAAGCCGCGACCTCGATGTCGCACGAAGCGATGCCGATCGAGGCGGGTCGCGCCGGTACGAGAGCCGGTTCCGTGCCGTCTCTGCCGGGCGTGCCAGCCACCCGCCCCGCCCTCACGCCGCGGCGACATTGACGGCCACATGCTCCAGCCGCGTCACCCACCATCCCCAGGAGGGCAAGCCCATGCTAGGCGGCATCTTTTACACGATCATCATCGGCGCGGTCATCGGCGTCCTCGCGCGCTTCTTCAAGCCCGGCGCCGATCCGATGGGCTGGATACTCACCATCCTGCTCGGCATCGCCGGCGCCTACATCGGCAGCCTGCTCTATGCCGGCGGCGGGCTGATCGGTCTGATCGTCTCGGTCATCTGCGCCATCGTGCTGCTGTTCCTGTACGAGATGATCCGAAGCAAGACCTCCAAACCCTGAGGCGTCCGCGGCATTGCGCTTCGCTGAAAACAGAACACCCCGGCTCAGGCCGGGGTGTTTCGTTTCGGACATGGAGGCAGCCTGCGCTGCGCCGGACAGCCGCGTCGCAGACGCTCAATCGCGCAGGTAATCGATCACCCGCTGCGCCAAGGCCTGGGCATCGTGTTCGAGGGTATCCAACTGCAGCTCCGCCGCCTCCGGCGCTTCGTACGGCGAATCGATGCCGGTGAAGTTCGGGATCTTGCCGGCGCGGGCCTTCGCGTACAGGCCCTTGACGTCGCGGCGCTCGGCCTCGGCGAGCGGGGTGTCGACGAAGACTTCGACGAATTCGCCGTCCTCGAACAACTCGCGCGCGAGCCGGCGTTCGGCGCGGAACGGCGAGATGAAGCTCACCAGCACGATCAGGCCGGCGTCGGTCATCAGCTTGGCGACTTCGGCGACGCGGCGGATGTTCTCGACCCGGTCTTCGTCGGTGAAGCCGAGGTCCTTGTTGAGGCCATGCCGCACGTTGTCTCCGTCGAGCACGAAGCTGTGGTGGCCGAGCGCATGCAGTTGCTTGTCGACCAGGTTGGCGATGGTCGATTTGCCCGAACCCGACAAACCGGTGAACCACACGCAGCGCGGCTTCTGGTGCTTGCTGCGCGCACGTGCGGCCTTGTCGACGTCGACCGGCTGCCAATGGATGTTGCCGGCGCGGCGCAGGGCGAAATCCACGGTGCCGGCGGCGACGGTGGCGTGGCTCTGGCGGTCGATCAGGATGAAGCTGCCGAGTTCGCGGTTGTCGAGATAGGCCTCGAATGCGATCGGCTGATCGAGACTCAGATTGCAGTAGGCGACCTCGTTGAGTTCGAGGTGCTTGGCCGCGAGCTGGGCCTGGCTGTTGACGTCGACCTTGTGCTTGATCTCGGTGATGCTGGCGCTGACCGTGCGCGCGCCGATCTTCAGCCAGTACGAGCGGCCCGGCAGCAGCGGCTGGGTGTCCATCCACAGCAGATGCACGGCGAACTGGTCGGCCACCTGCGCAGGCTGCGCGGCGTTGGCGATGACGTCGCCGCGGCTGATGTCGAGTTCGTCGGCGAGCGTCAGGGTGACCGCCTGGCCGGCACCGGCGACCTTGAGATCGCCGTCGGCGGTGACGATGCGCTGCACCTGCGAGCGGCGGCCCGACGGCAAGGCGACGACTTCGTCGCCGGGCCGCACCGTGCCGGCGGCAATGGTGCCGGCGAAACCGCGGAAATCCTGGTTCGGGCGGTTGACCCATTGCACCGGCAGGCGGAAGCCGAGTTCGGCCGCGCTGCGTTCGGTGTCGACCGATTCCAGATGCTCAAGCACGCTCGGGCCGTGGTACCACGGCGTCTGCGCCGAGCGTTCGGTGAGGTTGTGGCCGTGCAAGGCCGACAAGGGCACGGCGGTGACGTGTTCGATGCCGAGCTGGGCGGCGAGCTCGCGGTATTCACCGGCGATGCGCTCGAACACGGCCTGGTCGAAGTCGACCAGGTCCATCTTGTTGACCGCTAGCAGCACGTGGCGGATGCCGAGCAAAGACACGATATAGCTGTGCCGGCGCGTCTGCGTCAGCAGGCCCTTGCGCGCATCGACCAGCACCACCGCCAATGCGGCGGTCGAGGCGCCGGTCGCCATGTTGCGGGTGTACTGCTCGTGGCCCGGGCAGTCGGCGACGATGAACTTGCGCTTCTCGGTGCCGAAGAAACGGTAGGCGACGTCGATGGTGATGCCTTGCTCGCGCTCGGCGGCCAGCCCGTCGACCAGCAGGGCGAAATCGATCTCGCCGTTCTGGGTGCCGTGGCGGCGGCTGTCGGCATCGAGCGCGGCCAGTTGGTCGTCGAACAGCAAGCGGGTGTCGTGCAGCAGGCGCCCGATCAGGGTGCTCTTGCCGTCGTCGACACTGCCGCAGGTGATGAAGCGCAGCAGGCTCTTATGCTCGTGCTGCTGCAGGTAGCCGGCGATGCCGGCGTCGGCGGGACTCGGGACTCGGGTCTCGGGACTCGCAAAAGCCACCACCCTGCCCGTGGTCCCTATCGCTTCCACGTCGCCGCGCTCCGCCTGCTCCAATCCAGACTCCCGACTCGCGAATCCCGGCTTCATCAGAAGTAACCCTCTTGTTTCTTGCGTTCCATCGAAGCGGAGGGATCGTGGTCGATCACTCGCCCCTGGCGCTCGGAGGTGGTCGCGACCAGCATCTCGGCGATGATCGCTTCGAGCGTGTCGGCCTCGGACTCGATCGCACCGGTCAGCGGGTAGCAGCCGAGCGTGCGGAAACGCACCTTGCGGGTCTGCGGCACTTCGCCGTCGCGCAGCGGCAGGCGCTCGTCGTCGACCAGGATCAGGCTGCCGTCGCGTTCCACCACCGGGCGTTCGGCGGCGAAATACAGCGACGGCACCGGGATCTTCTCGCGATAGATGTACAGCCAGACGTCGAGCTCGGTCCAGTTCGAGATCGGAAACACACGTACGCTCTCGCCGGCATGGATGCGGGTGTTGAACAACGACCACAGCTCCGGGCGCTGGTTCTTCGGGTCCCAGCGGTGCTGTGGATTGCGGAACGAGAAGATCCGTTCCTTGGCGCGCGACTTCTCTTCGTCGCGGCGCGCGCCGCCGATCGCGGCGTCGAACTTGTTCCAGTCCAGCGCCTGCTTGAGGCCCTGGGTCTTCATCACATCGGTATGCACGCTGGCGCCGTGGCTGACCGGGCCGATGCCCTGGGCCAGGCCGTCGGGGTTGATGTGCACGCGCAGGTCGACGCCGGTCTCGCTGGCGCGGCGGTCGCGGAAGGCGATCATCTCGCCGAACTTCCAGCCGGTGTCGACGTGCAGCAACGGAATCGGCGGGCGCGCCGGGTAGAAGGCCTTGAGCAACAGGTGCAGCAGCACTGAGCTGTCCTTGCCGACCGAGTACAGCATCACCGGGTTGCGGAACTCCGAGGCCACCTCGCGCAGGATGTGGATGCTTTCGGCCTCGAGCCGGTCCAGATGACTCAACGCCCGCGCGGACAACGGCGGCGGCGGAGCGGACAGCGGCGGGCTCAGGTCGGGTGACGCACTCATTCGGAGGGACTCATCAAGGCGGCGGGCGTAGCGAAAGGGCGGACTGGACGACGCGCGCCAGCCAGACAAACCGGTCGCGGCGACCCGCCGACAGCGGGAAACCGGAGGGGCGGACCCGCGTTTGCGGACCGTCCAAGCCTAGCCGGACCGGCGGCTGAGCTTGCGGCCATTAGAATTCCCCCGGTTTCGGGGAGGAAATAAGCGCCGGGCATGAGCGCATTACCGAGCATCCTTTCCGCGGCCCGGGAGCCGCTCGTAGCCTGCAGTCTCCCGAAGTCAGAAGCCGACCGCCGTGCCCGCCGCCGCCCTGTCCGCTCCAGCCCTGTCCGCTCCGCCCTCGCTCGCCACTCCGCTGCCCGCGGACCGGCTCGATTCGCTCGTCCGCCTCACCGAAGGCCTGGACCACAACAGCCTGTGGTGGCTGTCGGGCTATGCCGCCGGCCTGGCCCGCGCCGGCGCCGGCAACGTCGCCACTCTCGCGATTCCGGCCGCGACCCCCGCGGTCGCCGCGCCGGAGGCCCGCGCCAGCGAGCGTCTGAGCATCGTCTACGGCAGCCAGACCGGCAACGCCAAGCGCCTGGCCGAACAGCTCGCCGGCCAAGCCGAGGCCGCCGGTCTCAGCGTGCGCCTGCTGCGCGCCGACGCCTACCCGACCCGCGAACTCAAGAACGAACGCCTGCTCTATGTGGTCATCAGCACCCAGGGCGACGGCGATCCGCCGGACGACTCGCGCGGTCTGATCGATTTCATCGCCGGTAAGCGCGCGCCCGAACTCAAGGGGCTCAGCTTCGCCGTGCTCGGCCTCGGCGATTCCAGCTACCCGGATTTCTGCTCGATCGGCCAGAAAGTCGACGCACGCCTCGGCGAACTCGGTGCGACCCGCTTGTTCGCCCGCGGCGACGCCGACCTGGATTTCGAAACCGTCTCCACGCCGTGGCTGCAGCAAGCGCTGAGCCAGGCCAAGGAAGCGCTGAAGCCGGCCGCCACGCATCTGGCCACGGTCACGCCGCTGCGCCCCCTCGCGACCGCGCCGGCCTTCCATCGCGATGCGCCGTTCGCCGCCGAGCTGCTGAGCAATCGGCGCCTGATCGCGCGCGGTTCCGACCGGGTGGTGCCGGACAAGGACATCCGCCACATCGAAATCTCGCTGGAAGGCTCGGGCCTGCATTACCAGCCCGGCGACTCGCTCGGCATCTGGCCGCGCAACCCGCCGGCCCTGGTCGAGGCGGTGCTGAGCACGCTTGAGCTCGACGGCAACGCCGGCGTCGAGCACGGCGGCCAGTCGCTGCCGTTGCGGCAGTGGCTCAGCGAGAAGCGCGAACTGACCAAGCTGGCGCGTCCGTTCATCGCCAGCCATGCCGCGCATGCGCGCAGCGACGAACTCAACCGCCTGCTCGCCCCCGACCAGGCCGCCCAGTTCGCCGAACTGCTCGCCAACAGCCAGGTCATCGATCTGCTGCAGCGCTACGACGGCCAGTGGTCGGCCGAGGAACTGGTCGCCGCGCTGCGTCCGCTCACCCCGCGCATGTACTCGATCGCTTCCAGCCAAAAGCTGGTCGGCGACGAAGCCCACCTCACCGTCGCCCATGTCGAATACCAGAGCGCCGGCGGCACCCGCTGGGGCGCGGCCTCGCATCTGCTCGCCAGCGCCGACGAAGGCGAGCGCCTGCCGGTGTTCATCGAACACAACGAACGCTTCCGCGTGCCCACCGACGGCAGCCGCGACGTGATCATGATCGGCCCGGGCACCGGCGTCGCGCCGTTCCGCGGCTTCGTCCAGGAACGCGTCGCCGACGGCGCCAGCGGCCGCAACTGGCTGCTGTTCGGCAACCCGCATTTCCGCACCGACTTCCTCTACCAGGTCGAATGGCAGGCCGCGTTGAAGGCCGGCCAGCTGCACAAGCTCGACCTGGCGTTCTCTCGCGACCAGGCGCAGAAGGTCTACGTCCAGCACCGCCTCGGCGAACAGGGCCGCGATCTGTACGACTGGCTCGAAGGCGGCGCGCATCTGTACGTCTGCGGCGACGCCTCGCGCATGGCGAAGGACGTGCACGCGGCACTGCTGGCAGCGATCGCCAAGCACGGCGGCAAGGACGAGGAAGGCGCCGAAGACTATCTCAACGAACTGCAGCGACAGGGCCGCTACGCCCGGGACGTTTACTGATGTATTTGTTTCGCCATCGCCATTTCATCGAAACGGGTCGCGCGTCGCAGGCCGACGCATCCGGCTTCGTGTCTACTGCGCTCGACGGATCTGAGGTCGAGGGATCGCTGCTTGCCCCGGCGGCCCGGATGGAACGAGGAAACCACGCCGCCCCGGTAGCGCGCGCCGACAAGAGTGCGTCGCCGGGCCCGGGCCGCGCTCCATTCGGGCTGCATCCGCTGGGTGCCCATGCGCTGCGTTTCGCTGCGACCGCCGGAGCGCCGGCATGAGCGCGCATTCGGTCGAAGACATCAAGCGCTCCAGCGCGCGCCTGCGCGGCAGCCTGCTGGAAAGCCTGGCCGATCCGGTCACCGGCGCCCTGCGCGACGACGACCAGACCCTGATCAAGTACCACGGCAGCTACCAGCAGGACGACCGCGACGTGCGCGAAGAGCGCCGCCTCGCGCGCCTGGAGCCGGCCTACAGCTTCATGATCCGCACCCGCACGCCGGGCGGCGTAGTCACCCCGGAGCAATGGCTCAAGCTCGACGCCATCGCGACGACTTATGCCGAACGCGGCCTGCGCGTCACCACGCGCCAGGCCTTCCAGTTCCATGGCGTGATCAAGACCGAGCTGAAGGCGACCATGCAGTCGATCAACGCCGCCTTGATCGACACCCTGGCCGCCTGCGGCGACGTCAACCGCAACGTCGCCGTCGCCGCCAACCCGCAGGTCTCGGCCTCGCATGCGCAGGTGTTCAAGCAGGCCGCGGCGCTGTCGGAGCACTTGCTGCCGAACACCCGCGCCTATTACGAGATCTGGCTCGACGAAGAACGCATCGACGGCAGCGGCAGCGAGGACGAGCCGATCTACGGCAACGTCTATCTGCCGCGCAAGTTCAAGATCGGCTTCGCCATTCCGCCCTACAACGACGTCGACGTGTTCGCCCAGGACCTGGGCTATATCGCGATCCTCGCCAAGAACGCCGCCGGCGCCGACGAACTGCTCGGTTACAACGTCACCGTCGGCGGCGGCATGGGCGCGACCCACGGCGATGCCGAAACCTATCCGCGCGTCGCCGACGTAATCGGCTTCGTGACGCCCGACCAGGTCATCGCAGTCGGCGAAGCCGTGGTCACCGCACAACGCGATTTCGGCAACCGCGCCGTGCGCAAGCGTGCCCGTCTCAAGTACACCATCGACGACCGCGGGCTCGCCTGGTTCAAAGCGGAAGTCGAACGCCGTGCCGGGTTCCCTCTCCTCCCGGCACGGCCGTTCGCCTTCCGTCACAACGGTGACCGCTTCGGCTGGGTCGACAGCGAAGCCAGCAACAGTGGCGACGCGCGCGCTCACCTGACCCTGCGCCTGCCGGCCGGGCGCATCGTCGACGGCGCGCTCGACGGCCACGGCCCCGAGCTGACCCACCTCAGCGGCCTGCGCGCGGTCGCGCAGTTGCTCAGCGGCCACGACGGCGCCGAGTTCCGCATGACCCCGAACCAGAATCTGGTGATCGCCGGCGTGCCGTCGGCGCTGCGCGCGCAGGTCGACACGCTGGTCGCTCAGCACGGTCTCGACGCCTATCGCCAGGCCAGCCCGCTGCGCCGCAACGCCCTGGCCTGCGTGTCGCTGCCGACCTGCGGCCTGGCCATGGCCGAAGCCGAGCGTTACCTGCCGGATTTCCTCGGCCACGTCGAAGCCTTGCTGGTGAAGCACTCGATCCCGGATGCATCGATCAACCTGCGCATCAGCGGCTGCCCGAACGGTTGCTCGCGCCCCTACCTCGGCGAGATCGCCCTGGTCGGCAAGGCGCCGGGCCGCTACAACCTGATGCTCGGCGCCGATCACCGCGGCCAGCGCCTGAACACCCTGTACCGCGAAAACATCGCCGAGCCGGAGATCCTCGCCGCGCTCGACCCGCTGTTCGCCGCCTATGCGAGCGGACGCAACGACGACGAAGGTTTCGGCGACTACCTGGTGCGCAACCAGGTCGTCTCGATCCCTTATCCCACCCCCACCGGTATACCGATCGCACTGGTTGCAGAGGCCTACGCATGAGCGCTCCGACCGATCCCGTCACCGCCGCCGAATCGCCGCGCGCGCTGGCCGAACTCAACGCCTGGCTGGCGACGCAAAGCGCCGAGCAACGCGTCGCCTGGGCCCTGGAAAACACCGCCGGCGAGCACGCGCTATCGTCGAGCTTCGGCGCCCAGTCGGCGGTGTCCCTGCACATGGTGACCCGGCAGGCGCCGCAGATCCCGGTGATCGTGGTCGACACCGGCTATCTGTTCCCGGAGACCTACCGCTTCATCGACGAACTCGGCGAGCGGCTCCAGCTCAATCTCAAGGTCTATCGCCCGCAGATCGGCGTGGCCTGGATGGAAGCGCGCTTCGGCCGCTTGTGGGAACAGGGCCTGGACGGCATCGAACGCTACAACCGCCTGCGCAAGGTCGAACCGATGCAGCGCGCGCTCAACGACCTCGGCGTGCGCACCTGGATCGCCGGCCTACGCCGCAGCCAGTCGGGCAGCCGCGCCAACATCGAGTTCCTGCAGTTGCGAGACGGACGCTGGAAACTGCATCCGTTGGCCGACTGGAGCGACCGCGACATCTGGCAGTACCTGCATACCCACGACCTGCCGTATCACCCGCTGTGGCACGACGGCTATGTGTCGATCGGCGACATCCACACCACGCGCCGGCTCGAGCCGGGCATGCGCGATGAAGACACCCGTTTCTTCGGGCTAAAGCGCGAATGCGGCCTGCATTTCGACAGCGAGCCGGTGGCGGAGAACCAGGCTGCTTGATGGCTGCAGGTCGGGTTGCGCGGCGAGCGTAACGGAAAGCAAATCCCCCCTGCCCCCCTTTTTCAAAGGGGGGAATGCTTACGGGAGATTCTGTCGAGGCTCGTTGATATCCGGGCTGCCTCTCACACCCGCGCAACGTCCTAACGGACTTCCCCCTTTGGAAAAGGGGGACCGAGGGGGATTTGCTCTTCACCCACAGCGACACGCCCGCCGAAGCCCGGCAACAACTCGCAGATCGCTTACGAACTGATCGGCTGGGTCAGCTCGGTCCAGGTCGGGGCCTTCGGCCACTGCGGTTCCAGGTTGCCTTCGAGCACGCGGCGCAGGTCGCGGCGGTCGATCTGCGGGGCCAGGCCGTGCAACAGCTCCAGCGCGTAGTCGCGCAGCACGCGCGCACGCGGAATCACCGCCCAGGTGATGCACTCGGGAAACGCGTCCGGCGCGATCAGCGCCTTCAGGTCGTCGTCGCGCGAGGTCACCGCCATCTCGGCCAACACGCCGACGCCTAGACCCGCGCGCACATAGGTCTTGATCAGATCGGCGTCGCGCGCGGTCATCGCCAGCTGCGGCTCCTGGCCGCCTGCGGTGAAGGCGCGGCGCAGCGAGGATTCCGGGCGAGTCGAGGATTCGTAGCTGATCAGCGGGTGCGCGGCCAGTTCGGCCAACGTCGGCGCGCGATCGAGCTTGGCCAGCGCATGCGTGCGCGGCACCAGCACCACCCGGCGCCAACGGAACAACGGTACGGCGAGCCCGCCCTCGGGCGCGGCGCCTGCAGTGCTGATCACCGCCAGGTCGGCGTTGCCGTGCGACAGGTGCGACAGCACTTCGCCGTCGGCGGCCGCCTGCAAATGCACGCTGACCTGGGGGAAATCGCGTTTGACCTGGGCGATCACCGGCGGCAGCACGTAACGCGCCTGCGTGTGCGTGGTCGACAGCACCAGACGGCCGGCGTGCTGGCCGCGCTCGTTGGCGGCGTAGGCGCGGATGTTGCTGGCTTCTTCGAGAATGCGGCGCGCGTGTTCGAGCACGCGCTCGCCGGCCGGCGCGATCGCTTCCAGGCTGCGGCCCTTGCGCACGAACAACAAAAAACCCAGTTCGTCTTCGAGCTGTTTGAGCTGCTTGGACAAACCCGGCTGGGTCGCGTGGACGCGCTCGGCGGCCAGGGTGATGTTGAGGCCCGAATCGGCGATGGCGACCAGGTAGCGGAGCTGGGTCAGGGTCATGGCGTGGCTATCCGTAAAAGAGGGAGATCGGCGGCGGAATGTCGGCGCAGACGACGGCAACAGCCCGCGCCGTGGCGGACCGGGTCGTGCGGCCGGGACATTCGTTTGCGGATCGCTTCCACGTCTTTATCGCTCTATTCGGATATAACGATTTATAGCGTATTCGGCGTATGGTCGCCTTGTCCAGCCCCCTGGGCGGCCTTCACGGGGCTCATGCCGTGACGGCATGTGCAAAGGCGGCGACGTCATTTCCGGCCCCGGTCCGGGCGCCGTAGGGTCGTCCCATCGTCCCCGGATTGCCGCCCCGCCGCCATGACCAGCCCTCTGTTCCCATTGTTTGCCGACCTGCGCGGACGCACCGTGCTCGTGGTCGGTGGCGGGACGGTGGCGCTGCGCAAGGCGGGTGCACTGCTCGATGCCGGCGCCCGGGTCCGGGTCGGCGCGCCCGAACTGGTCCCGGCCTTGGCGGCTTGGGTCGCCGAGGGCCGCATCGAGCACCTGCCGGGGACCTTCGTGGTCCAGTGGCTGGACGAGACCTGGTTGGCGATCGCCGCGACCGACGATGCCGCGGTCAACCGCGCCGTCGCCGAAGCCGGCGAGGCGCGCCGGGTCTGGGTCAACGTCGTCGACGATGTCGAGGCCTCGAGCTTCCACGTCCCGGCGCGCGTGGTCCGCGGCCCGGTGCAGATCGCGATCTCCAGCGGCGGCGGCGTGCCGATGCTGTCGCGCCATCTGCGCGAAACCCTGGAAACCCAACTCGACGAATCGCTCGGCGCACTCGCGCAATTGTTGTCGCGCGAACGCGAGCGCATCCGCAAGCACTATCCCGAGCTCGGTGCGCGCCGTCGCTTCTTCGACCGCGTGCTGTCGGGCCCGATTCCCTCGTTGCTGCGCCAGGGCCGCGGCGAAGAAGCGCAACGCGCCTTCGGCGCCGCGCTCGTCGAATCCGACGCCGCCGCCGCGCAAGTCGGCTCGGTCGCGCTGGTCGGTGCCGGCCCCGGCGATCCGGGCCTGCTGACCCTGCGCGGCCTGCGCGTGCTCAACGAGGCCGACGTGATCCTGCACGACCGCCTGGTCAGCCCGCAGGTGCTGCAACTGGCGCGCCGCGACGCCGAGCTGATCGACGTCGGCAAGCCGCTCGCCGGCACCGTGTCGCCGGCCAATCATCACAGCACTCAGGAACGCATCCACGCCCTCATGCTCGAACACGCCCGCGCCGGCAAGCGCGTGGTGCGGCTCAAGGGCGGCGACCCGTTCGTGTTCGGGCGCGGCGGCGAAGAACTCGAAGTGCTGCGCGACCACGGCATCGCCTTCGAAGTCGTGCCCGGCATCACCGCCGCGCTGGCTTGCGGCGCCTACGCCGGCATTCCGTTGACCCATCGCGAGCATGCGCAATCGCTGCGCCTGGTCACCGCTCATCTGAAGGACGCCAACGACGGCCTCGACTGGCGCGCGCTCGCCCAGGAAAAGCAGACACTCGCGGTCTACATGGGCGTGTCCGGGCTCGACGTGCTGCGCGACAAACTGATCGAACACGGTCGCGCCGCCAGCACGCCGTTCGCCCTGATCGAAAACGGCTCGCGCCCGGAACAGCGCGTGGTCACCGGCACGCTGGCCGAACTGGCCGAACGTGCGCAAGCGCATCGCGTGCAGTCGCCGGCCTTGCTGATCGTCGGCGAAGTCGCGGCGCTGGCCGAGCGTCTGCACTGGTTCGGAGAAGCGCCGCTGACGCAAGCGCTGGCGCCGGCCGAAACCTACGCCGTAGCCGCCTGACGCCCCTTATTCGCACCCACGCCACGGGAACTCACTCATGCCCCTGTACGACAACATCCTCGACACCATCGGCAACACGCCGATCGTCAAACTGCACCGCATCGCGCCGAAACACGTGACGCTGTACGCGAAGGTCGAATCCTTCAATCCCGGTGGTTCGGTCAAGGACCGTCTGGCCCTGGCGATCGTGCTCGACGCCGAGCGCAGCGGTGCGTTGAAGCCGGGCCAGACCATCGTCGAAGCGACCTCGGGCAACACCGGCATCGCCCTGGCGATGGTCGCCGCCGCCCGCGGCTATCCGTTCGTGGCGGTGATGACCGAAACCTTCTCGATCGAGCGCCGCAAGTTGATGCGCGCTTACGGCGCGAAAGTCATCCTGACCCCGGCCGCCGAACGCGGCACCGGCATGGTCCGCAAGGCCGCCGAGCTGGCCGAGAAACACGGCTGGTTCCTCGCCCGCCAGTTCGACAACCCGGCCAACCCGGCCTATCACCGCAACACCACCGGTCCGGAAATCCTGCGCGACTTCGCCGGCAAGCGGCTCGACTATTTCGTCACCGGCTGGGGCACCGGCGGCACGCTCAGCGGCGCCGGCCAGGTACTGAAGCTGGCGCGCCCCGAGCTGAAGATCGTCACTTCCGAACCCGCCGGCGCTTCGCTGTTGAGCGGCAACGCCTGGCAGCCGCACAAGATCCAGGGCTGGACCCCGGACTTCGTACCGGGCGTACTCGATCGCGGCATCGCCGATGAAATCCGTCCGGTCGACGACGTCGTCGCGCGCGACACCGCGCGCCGCCTGGCTGCCGAGGAAGGCGTGTTCGTCGGCATCTCCGCCGGCGCGACCGTCGCCGCCGCCCTGCAGGTCGCCGAACAGGCGCCGGAAGGTTCGGTGCTGCTGGCGATGCTGCCGGACACCGGCGAGCGTTATCTGTCGACCTTCTTGTTCGAAGGCGTGGCCGAAGGCTCCGACGACGAGTGGCTGGCTTCCCTGGATCGGGAGGAGTCGGTCGCGGCTTGAGCAACAGGCGGGGCGGAGCCGAGCGCGGCCCTCTGGCGCGCACGTGCCGCCGCGTCGGGATCGGCTTTCGCGCCGGCCCCGCCCCGCGCTTCTATTCAGTAACCAGCATCAGCGGTAACCGGGCACCCGTAGGGCGGGGCTCACGACGGCGAGACGCCGGAGGCAGCGGTGGCGACTGCATCCGGAAGACGGCGGCGTGGGCTTCGCCCTACATCTTTTGTCCGATGGCGTGGCGAGGAGTCTTGAGCCTTCGCCCCCTCTCAGCATTGCAGTTGCTGCGGTGGCCACCCGCGGGAGAGGGGTTAAAGCTGCCGGGCCGACGCTTCTCCTGCCGGTAATGGAAGACCGCACGGATTCACCCCCGGACCGCGGACGTTTACCCTGTGCGCTTGCGGCACCCGCCGCGCGGAGCAGGCATGACCCAATCCCACCCTACCGATCGCGACCTCGCCCGCCTGGAATGGGCTCGTGCCGCGACCGGCGACGACCGCCTCGAACTCGTACGCGCTTCGTTCGACGCCGGTTTCCGCAGCTACTGGCGCGGCGCGACGACCGCAGCCGGCGCCGACCAAACCACCGTCATCGTCATGGACTCGCCGCCCGAGCTCGAGGACGCGCGCCCCTGGCTGCGCATGCGCGAGGTCCTGCTCGCCGGCGGCGTGCGCGTGCCGGACGTGCGGGCCCAGGATCTCGAACACGGCTTCCTGCTGCTCGAAGACCTCGGCCGCGACACCTATCTGCAAGTGATCGACGACGGCAACGCCGACGCGCTGTTCGACGATGCCTTCACCCAGTTGCTGAAGATCCAGGCCCTGCCCTGCCCCGACGACCTGCCGCCTTACGACGAGGCTTTCCTCGCCCGCGAACTGCGTTTGTTCGACGAATGGTTCCTCGGCCGCCACCTCGGCATCGAGCTGAGCTGCGACGACCTGGAAAAACTCGACCTGGCCTATCGCCGCATTCTCGACAACGTGCTCGCCCAGGCCCAGATCTTCGTGCACCGCGACTTCATGCCGCGCAACCTGATGCCGGTGCCCGGCGGGGTGGCGGTGATCGATTTCCAGGGCGCGCTGCGCGGGCCGATCGCCTACGACCCGATCAGCCTGTTCCGCGATGCCTTCCTGAGCTGGCCGGAGACGCGCGTCGACGCCTGGCTCGCGCGCTATCACGCGCGGGCCACCGCCGCCGGCATTCCGTTGCCGGACCTCGCGCGTTTCCACCGCGACGCCGACTTCGCCGGCTTGCAGCGCCACATCAAGATTCTGGGCCTGTTCGCGCGCCTGCACCATCGCGACGGCAAGCCCAAGTACCTGGCCGATGCGCCGCGCTTCCTCGGCTACCTCGACGTGGTCCTGTCGCGTTACCCGGAACTCGCGCCGCTCGCCGACATCGTCGAACGTTACGTGCGCCCGGCCCTGACCGCGGCCGCTGCGGCCGACCCGGCATGAAAGCGCTGATCTTCGCCGCCGGCCTCGGCGAGCGCATGCGCCCGCTGACCCTGCACACGCCCAAGCCTTTGTTGAGCGTGGGCGGCAAGCGCCTGATCGAATGGCATCTGGAAAAATTCGCAGCGCTCGGCATCGGCGAGGTCGTGGTCAACACCAGTTGGCTCGCACCGCAGTTCCCCGAGATCCTCGGCGACGGCGCGCGCTGGGGCCTGCGCCTGCGCTATTCCTACGAAGGCGAAACCCCGCTGGAAACCGGCGGCGGCATGCTGCATGCGCTGCAACTGCTGCAGGAAAACGCCGACCCGCAGGCGCCGTTCCTGGTCGCCAACGGCGACATCTGGACCGATTACGACTTCGCCGACATGCCGCGCGACTTCGATGGCGACGCGCATCTGCTGTTGGTCGACAATCCGCCGCAGCATCCGCAGGGCGACTTCCGCCTCGACGACGGACGTCTGCACAACCACGGCGAACCGCGCCTGACCTACTCGGGCATCGGCCTGTATCGTGCGTCCCTGTTCGACGGCTGGCGCGAGCGACTCGGCGATGCCGCCGGCGCGCAACTGCAGCCGCCGCGCTTCAGCACCGTGCCCCTGCTGCGCGCCGCCGCCGATGCCGGCCGTTTGAGCGGCTCGCATCATGGCGGCCGCTGGACCGACGTCGGCACGCCCGAGCGCCTGCAGCAACTCGACGCCGCGCTGACCGCGGCGGCGCACGGCTGAACGCAACACACGAATCGATATCGCGCGGCCTGAACCACCGCAGCCACTCACCCCTGCGAACTGGAATCCCATGACCGCCGTAAACCTCACCAAGACCAGCAAGTTCCTCATCCTGGTGCTGCGCCACGAACCCGAAGCGATCGGCCTGAGCCTCGACGACAACGGCTGGGCCGACCTCGACGAACTGGTCCGCCTGGCCAATGCCGGCGGCAAGCCGGTCACGCGCGCGCTGATCGAGCAAGTCGTGCGCGACAACGACAAGCAGCGCTTCGCGATCAGCGCCGACGGCGCCCGCATCCGCGCCAACCAGGGCCACTCGATCGAGGTCGACCTGGCGCTGACCGCGCTGGAACCGCCGGCCACGCTCTACCACGGCACCGCGACCCGCTTCGCCAAGTCGATCCGCAACTTGGGCCTGGTCAAGCAGAGCCGCCAGCACGTGCATCTTTCCTCCGACGCCGAGACCGCGATCAAGGTCGGCAGCCGTCACGGCAAGGCCCTGGTGTTGTCGGTCCGCGCCGGCGACATGCACGCGCGCGGCCTGAGTTTCTTTCAATCCGAAAACGGCGTCTGGCTGACCGACGCGGTGGCGCCGGAATTCATCGACTGGCCGTCGGAAGGCTGAGCCGATGCTACTGCGCGCGATCCAGGGCGACATCACCACCCTGAGCCTCGACGCGATCGTCAACGCCGCCAATTCTTCCTTGCTCGGTGGTGGCGGCGTCGATGGCGCGATCCACCGCGCGGCCGGCCCGGAGCTGGTGGCCGAGTGCCGCCTGCTGGGCGGCTGCAAGACCGGCGAAGCCAAGCTCACCCGCGGTTATCGATTGCCGGCGCGCCACATCATCCACACCGTCGGCCCGGTCTGGCGCGGCGGCGAGCACGGCGAGCCCGAGCTGCTGGCGGCGTGTTATCGCAATGCGCTGGCAGTGGCGGCGCGGCATGGGTTGGCGAGCGTCGCCTTCCCCTGCATCAGCACCGGCATCTTCGGTTACCCCGCCGATGCGGCCGCTCGGGTCGCGGTCGAGACGGTGCGGGCGCATGCCGATGCGACGCTCGGCGAAGTGGTGTTTTGTTGTTTCTCCGCAGCGGATCGGGGGTTGTACGAGGCGTTGTTGGGTTGAGCCGTCGGCGCGTGCCGTTGCCGTTGCCGTTGCCGTTGCCGAGATTTTGATCTGCTTTGTCGCTTTGCTGCTTTGCCGGTCAACAGTAGACCCGGAGGGCGGCGCACAGGACGTGCGCCGTTTTTCGATAGGACAAGGATGTCCTATCGAAAAATCCCGGCGACAGCATCGCACTCGTGGCCTGTGCCCTTGCAAGGA
>NZ_JBQEOE010000016.1:44896-107515 GCF_052045105.1 Lysobacter sp. 22409
AGGCGAAAGATCTGTCGTAGTTTCGATTTCGCGGTCGCGGCTCGCGCCGCTCCTACCCCTTAGAGCCGGGCTTCCTGTAGGAGCGACGTGAGTCGCGACCCACGTTGCGCGGGCATGGTTCGTCGCAGTGGCATGGTCGTGGTCGCGGCTTACGCCGATCCTGCAAAGGCCGACGATCCAAAGGGTAGGAGCGACGCGAGTCGCGACCGCGCAGGCGAAAGATCCGTCGTAGTTTCGGTTTCGCGGTCGCGGCTCGCGCCGCTCCTCCCCTTGGGGTCGTCACGCGTGGGAGAACGCGAGCGAAGGGCGCGTGGCCCTTCGCTCGCTGAGGCTCAACGCATCGTGACCAGTCGTGCGATCGCTGCGCGCAGGTCCGGCAGCGGGCCGATCTGGCCGCCGCTGCCGGTCTGCGGGGTGCCGGTGGTCATCAGCAGGTCGCGCATCTGCCGCGGGGTGAGGGTGATGCCGCGTTGCTTGGCGATGCCCGACAACGCGACCACCGCCGCGGCGACGATCGGCGAAGCACTGGAGGTGCCGGAGAAGGTCTTGGTGTAGCGCGCGTTGACGCCGCCGTTGTACAGGCCGCCATAACCGGTGCTGGTGACGCAGCGGCCCCAAGCCTGCACGTTGACGCGGCGGCCGTAGGTCGAGAACGGTTGCTTGGCGCGTTCGGCGACGGTGTCGCTGCACCAGGTGGTCGAGCGCGGGCCGCCGGCACCGACGATGATCGATCCGGAATCGGGGCGGCTGCGTGGGAACGGCGAGCCGAAGCAACCGGTATTGTCGAGATTCATGTTGCCGTTGCCGCCGGCCTGCACCACGTGCACGCCTTTGTTGGTGGCAACGACGATGGCGTCGTACACCGAGGGCGTCCACTCCACCGGCACGTAGTTGCTGCAACCGCTCGGTCCGGCTGCCTGTTGTTCGAGCAGCATGACGTCGCCGGCGCGCAAGGCGTTGGCCGCGGTCAGGATGGCATTGGCCAGGTCGTAGCCGCGTTGGGTGTTCATCGCATTGGTGTAGTGCGCGCTGGCGCCGCTGACCAGGCCGGTGACGCCGATGCCGTTGTTGTCGGCGACCAGTTCGCCCATCACTGCGGTGCCGTGGTTGTTGTCGTTGAACGGGTCGCTCGGGGTGCCGTTGGCGACCAGCGCACCGGCGAGGCGCAGCTTGGACAGGTCTTCGTGGTTGGTGTTCCAGCTGTACTCGATGTCGAGCACGCGCACGCCGGTGCCGTCGCCGCCGGCCACGGTGCGGGCGTACTGGCTGTCGATGCCGTTCTGCGCCGCGGGCAGTTTGTAGTACTGGTAGTCGTGATACGCGGGCGAGGCCGGCAGCGGCATCGGCAGCGCCGCCGGGTAGGCGATCTCGACGATGCTCATCGCGTTGAGTTCGTCGATCACCCGCTGGATGTCCTGGCCCGGCCGCACTTTCAGGCGGAACCATTGGCTGAGGTCGGGCTGTTCGTTCTGCGCCTGCGGTTGTGCGCTCTTCGACAAGGCCGCGAGCGTGGCTTCGTCGGCGCGGAACAAGGGCTCCATGTCCGCGACCGGGCCGGCGCCGCTGGCCAGGCTTTCCAGTGCCGCCAGGCGCCCGTATTTCGCCGAGGTCGGGCGTCCGCCCTGCAGGCGCACCTGGCTGTCGCGGACGAATTTGACTTCGATGTACTCGCGCGAATCGTAGCGGCCGAGTTGGGTCTTGGCCGGCTTGGGCATGACCGACAGGGATGCGGGCGCGTTCGACGGCGGTGCGGCGAGCGGAGCGACCGCGGGCATCGCCGCGATCGCCAGGCACGGCAGCAGCAAACGCAGCAAGGGAGCGGATTTCGTGCGTGCAGGTGAGGACTTGGAGCGCATGAGAAAGAATCCTGAGTGGATGGGAGGAGTCGTCATGCGAAGCGACACGCTGTCCGGGCTTCGCGGCCGGTGCGGAGCGGACCGTCGGGCGATCCGGCGGCGAGGATAGTCAGGCGCTATGTGCCTCGACTTGAGACGGATCACGCTTTCAATGACGCGACGCAGTCGGTTTTTTCCTGTGCGTAAACCGGGATCGAGCACACGGCTTGAGGACGTCGCAATGCGGCCTATGCCCGTCGCGCAGGCCGCGGACGTGTCAGGGTGATGGGTTGGGTTGGGCCCGAGGCGATGTGCGTGGGCGAAACCTTGTGCAGTGCATCGAGACGGCATCGGATGGAGGCGTTCTTGTCTCAGGCGCTGCATCGCGGCCTGGCCGATCGACGCAATGCGAGCGGAGTCCGGTGCGAACAGGACTTCTGGGACGGGTCCGGGCGAGGGCGCTCGCTATAGTGGCGGCACCATTCAGCAGGGATCGTGCCGTGTCCAAGTCCAGCCTCCCGCTCGTCGCTTTGTTGGCCATGTCCACCGCGTCCGCCGGCGCCTTGCACGGCATCCAACCCGACGATATCAACCGTCAGGGCAATGCCTGCACCGATTTCTACGACTACGCCAACGGCGCTTGGCGCAAGCAGAACCCGATCCCGGATTACATGGACCGCTGGAGCCGGCGCTGGCAATCGGGCGAGCTCAACAAGGAGCGCGTGCGCGACATCCTGACCGAGTTGTCGGCGCGCAAGGATTGGCCGAAGGGCAGCGCGGGCCAGTTGGCCGGCGATTTCTATGCGGCCTGCATGGACGAGTCGCGGGTCGATGCGCTCGGCAGCAAGCCGGTGCAGCCGTGGCTCAGAGAGATCGGCGCCATCGACGATGGTGCCGGCGTGCAACGCATGATCGGCAAGCTGCACGACGCCGGCGTGGGCGTGCCGTTCGTGCTGTTCGCCGGCGAGGACCTGCGCGAGCCGTCGCAGACCATCGCCCATGTCTACGCCGGCGGCCTCGGTTTGCCGGATCGCGACTACTACTTCAAGCCCGAGCCGCGTTTCGTCGAGGCGCGCGCCAAGTACCTGGTGCATGTGGCCAAGATGTTCGAGCTGGCCGGCACCCCGGCCGAGCAGGCGCAACGCGACGCACAGACGGTGTTCGACTTCGAGAAGCGCCTGGCCGAGGCCTCGCTGGACAACGTGCAGTTGCGCAACCCGAAGCTGCAGGACAACCCGACTGCGTTCGCGGACCTGTCCAAGCTCGCGCCGAGTTTCGATTGGGGCCGTTACTTCGATGCGGCCGGCGTGCCGCGCAACGCGGTCAACGTGACCCAGCCGAAGTTCCTGCAGCAGGTCGAAAAGGAATTGGCGACGACGCCCTTGCCGCAGTGGAAGACCTATCTGCAGTGGCATCTGCTCAACACCGCCGCCGACTCGCTGTCGCAGCCCTTCGTCGAGGAGAACTTCGCCTTCAACGGCAAGTTCCTGACCGGCGCCACCCAGATGAAGCCGCGCTGGAAGCGTTGCGCCGAGCTCACCGACACCCAGCTCGGCGAAGCGCTGGGGCAGAAGTACGTGGAGAAGTATTTCCCGCCGGAAGCCAAGGCGCGCATGCAGGATATGGTCAAGAACATCCTGGCGGCGATGGACGACACCATCGGCGAGTTGGCCTGGATGGACGACGCGACCAAGAAGAAGGCGCTGGAAAAGCGCTCGACCTTCGTCGCCAAGTTGGGCTATCCGGACAAATTCAAGGACTACCAGGGCGTCGCGGTGAGCCGCGACTCGGCCTGGGACAACCTCGTCGCCGCTTCGCGCTGGAACGTGACCGATAACCGCAGCCAGATCGGCAAGCCGACCGACCGCAGCCGCTGGGGCATGACCCCGCCGACCTCCAACGCCTACTACAACCCCTTGCAGAACGAGATCGTGTTCCCGGCCGGCATCCTGCAGTCGCCCGCGTTCGACGTGAACGCGACCGACGCGGTCAACTACGGCGCCATCGGCGTGGTGATCGGCCACGAGATCAGCCACGGTTTCGACGACCAGGGCGCGCAGTTCGACGCCAAGGGCCGCTTGTCCAATTGGTGGACGCCCGCCGACGGCAAGCAGTTCGCAGCCAAAGGCCAGTGCGTGGTCGACCAGTTCGAGGGCTATTTCATCGAGCCCGGCCAGCATCACAACGGCAAACTGGTGCTGGGCGAATCGATCGGCGACCTGGCCGGCGCCAAGATCGCCTACCGCGCCTATCTGAAGTCGCGCGAAGGCAAGGGCCCGGAGCCGACCCTGGACGGCTTCAGCCCCGAGAAACAGTTCTTCATCGCCTGGGGCCAGTTCCGCGGCGACGAAACCCGCCTGGAAACCCAGCGCACCATGATCCAGGGCGACCCGCACCCGGTCGCCAAGTACCGCGTCAACGGCCCGCTGTCGAACCTGCCGGCGTTCCAGCAGGTGTTCGAGTGCAAGGCGGGCGATGCGATGGTGCGGGCGGAGGCTAAGCGCTGCGAGGTGTGGTGAGGGGGGCGGCTTCATAGTTCGTAGGCCCCTTGTAGGCGCGGCGTGAGCCGCGACCGCGGGACGCGCAGTGGCGGTGACGCCGGCGCTGCGCCTCGAAGCGGCGTACCGTCGCGGGGTAGGAGCGGCGCAAGCCGCGACCGTGCTGTGACGGTCTCGCGACGCTTCGCTCAAGCAAAACCAGGATCAAACGCCAAAAGCTTCCGCCACTAAAGCGGCGGGTTACTTTCTTTTGTCATAAGCAACAAAAGAAAGGTAACCAAAGAAAAATGCTTTTCTTTGAATCAAGGGCCCGCACGAGCGATGCGTGCGCAGGGCTCTACATACGGGACATCCCTGTCCCGATGAAAAACGGCGCGCATCCCTGCGCGCCGCCCTACGGGTCTTCGATTGCCTTCGCTAGTGCCAGGCGACGCACAGCTACGGCAACGCCGCTTCGGGGTAGGAGCGGCGCAAGCCGCGACCGCGGTCGTTCAGCGACCATCGTCCATCGGAATAGGCGTCAATGTCTCAATCGCGGCGCTATTGCTATTGCTATTGCCGTGAAAGCTTGGCGCAGTTCCGAACTTGCGATGCAACCGTAGACCCGGAGGGCGGCGCACAGGACGTGCGCCGTTTTTCGATAGGACAAGGATGTCCTATCGAAAAATCCCGGCGACAGCATCGCACTCGTGGCCTGTGCCCTTGCAAGGAGAGCCCTTTTCTTTGGTTACCTTTCTTTTGGGCTTAGCAAAAGAAAGTAACCCGGCCGCGTTAGCGGACGGAAGCTTTAGTTCTTGCCCCACTGCTCTGCGGTAAGAAACGCAGCAACCACCAGTTACGCGGTCGCGGCTTGCGTCGCTCCTACCCCCGCGAAAGCACGTCGATTCGATGCATAGCACCGGCGTTGCTATCTCTGCGCATCCCGCGGTCGCGACTTGTGACCGAAGGAAACCCAGTAGGACGCCGCTCCTACCCCGCGATAGCTCGCGGCTTCGATCGATCACGTCAGCGATGCGCCCTCTGCGCGTCCCTTGGTCGCGGCTCACGCCGCTCCTACAGGGGCTTCGACCGAGCGCCGCGAAGGCGGGGATCCAGAGGGCTCCAGGGCCATGTTGCTCCGCGTCTGCTTCACTCCTGCATCGGCTGCGTCGGATCAAAAGCGAGCAAATCGCCGGGTTGGCAGTCGAGTACGCTGCAGATCGCTTCCAGGGTGGAGAAGCGGATCGCCTTGGCCTTGCCGGTCTTGAGGATCGACAGGTTGGCCAGGGTGATGTCGACGCGCTCGGACAGTTCGGTCAGGGTCATGCGGCGTTCGTGCAGTTTTTCGTCGAGGCGGATCACGATGGCCATGGCTTACACCGTGCCTTCGAGGTCGCTGCGCATGCGCGCGCCCTGTTCGAATACGTGGGCGAGTACGAACAGCAGCAGCACCGCCAGCCACGGGGCGAACGAGAAGCCGACGTCGATGTCCATCTTCAACGACGGTGCGGCTTTCGAGGCGCCGTAGACGATGGCGCCGATCAGCAAACGCAGGCCTTCGCCGGCCAGCACCCACCAGGCGATGGCCTGCAGGCGGCGGCTGTTGTCGGCGATGAAGGGATCGCCGTCGCGCACGCTGTCCACGATCGCCAGCAACGCGCGCAGCACGCGATGGGTGAGGTAGGCGGCGAGGATGCCGATCAGCACGACGGCGCGCAGGGCGTTGTACAGATGCTCGTAGGCCAGGCCGAGGGCCTCGAATAACAGCTTCGGGTTGACCCAGGTCGCGATCAGCAGCGCGGCGATGGCGAAGGCGTAGAGGGCGTTGAGGACGATCAGGCCGCGGATCAACGGGCGGGCCAGGGTGAGGGCGTTCGGAGGGCGGGTCATGGGACGGCTGCCTCTGTCATATCGGTAAGCGATATATATAATATCGAAAAACGATATGCAAGTGCCCCGGAGCAGGCCTGTCGGGCCTCCCTTCGGTCTGGGGGTACGGCATGGCCGGCTCGCCGGGCCAGGGCCAGGGCCAGGGTCAGGGTCAGGGGCAGGGGCAGGGCCAAGTACTGCGGATAGCTTGTGCAGTCCGGCGCCGGCCTTGCCCCCGCGGCGCCGCCGTTCCGGTTTCAGCCGCTCAATCGTCGTCGGCGTCCTCGCCCCTGGCCAGAACCTTGCGCTGCATCGCGTCGAGATAGGCATCGGCTTCGGCGACGCTGCTGAAGATTTCGTTCATCGGTACCGCCTTGACCAGGTCGAATACTTTCTGGATCTGCGGTTGCGGGTTGACCACCACCACCTTGCCGCCGCGGGCCGACAGGGCTTTGCGCGCACGGAAGATCGAGCGGATGCCGGCGGAGCTGATGTATTCCAGGTCGGCGAGATCGAGTACGAGCGAGGGCACGCTGGCGGCGAGCACCGGCCCCAGTTGGCGGTCGAGTTCGGCATAGCTGGAGGTGTCCAGGCGGCCGGCGAGGTAGACGCGCTGGCTGTGGGCGGTGGCTGGGTCGATCCGGATGGTCAGGTCCATGCGTGGCTCCAGGTTCGAGATGTCGGCATCAGTCGCCGGCAGTGGGTCGTAGCAGCACGATGTGCAGCACGTTGTAGCGGTCCTCGCGTACGTAGGTGGCCTGGTCGGCGAGGGTGCGGATCAGATGCAGGCCGAGGCCGCCGAGCGGGCGCTCGTCGATGTCGGCATCGAGGTCGGGTTCGGCTTGCGACAGCGGGTCGAACGGCGTGCCGTCGTCGCGGAAGCGCAGCTCGATGCGGCCGGGCTCGATCGCGAGTTCGAGGCTGACGTCGTGCTCGACGCCGGGCTCGGTGCCGTAGTCGATGGCATTGCACATGACCTCCTCGGTGATGAGCCGCACGTCGCCGATCAGCGCGCTGTCGACGCGGGCCTGGACCAAGGCTTCGTCCACGGCCGCGAATAATTCCGCAAGCCGGGCGCGATCCTGCGGTACGCGGAACCGCTGTGTCTCGCGCTGGTCCGGCGGGGCGTGGTCATTGCCGGTCCAGTGCAGGGACAGCACGGTGATGTCGTCCGACTGCGGCGCATCGGCGGCGAAACGATGCACCTCGGCGACCAGGGCGCTGCACAAGGTGCTCGCGTCGGTGCCGCCGCGCAGGGCCGCCAACAGGCGCTCGCCGCCGAAGGCGTGTTGATGGGTGTCGAAGGCTTCGGTGATGCCGTCGGTATAGGCCACCAGGGCTTCGCCGTTGCGCAGGCGGCCGCGCCAGATCGGATAGTGTTCGCCGGCCACTACTCCCAACGGCGGTCCCGAGGGTAAGTCGACGAATTCCGCGCTGCCGTCGGCGCGCAACAACACCGGCGGTTCGTGGCCTGCGCTGGCCAAGGCGAGCTCGCCGCTGCGCGCGTCGATCAGGCCGCACAGCACGGTGGCGAACATGCAGGTGTCGTTGCCTTCGAGCAGGCGTTGCGCGGCTTCCTGCAGGGCGATTTCGGGCGAACCGCCGCGGCCGGCGGCGATCTCCAGCACGGTCATGGTGCGGGCCATGAATAAGGCCGCCGGCACGCCCTTGTCGGAGACGTCGCCGATCGCGAACCAGAGCGTGTGGGTGTCGCGCTCGAAGAAACTGTAGAAGTCGCCGCCGACCGCCTTGGCCGGTTCCAGCCGCGCATTCGCCTGCAGGCGCCACTCGTCGGCGCCGAGCACGCGCGCGCCGGGCAGCATCGCCAGTTGGATCTCGCGGGCGATGTCGAGCTCGCTTTCGAGCTTCTGCCGCGCCGTGCTCATGTCCTGGATTTCGACGATCTGGCGCTTGATCGAGCCGCGTGCGTTGTCGAAGGCGCGCGCCATCACCCCGACTTCGTCGCGGCGTTCGGTCTGGTGCAAGGGGTAGTCGAATTCGCCGGCGGCGAAATGGCTGGCCGAACCGGTCAGGTCGCTCAGCGGCGTGGTGATCCGCGCGGCCATCCGGCGCACCAGCAGGGTAATCATCAACGAAACCAGCGTTACGATGACGGCAAGCTGGGCGATGGTGCGCTTGAGCGCGGCCAGCAGCGGTTTGTGCGACATCGACACTTGCAGGCCCCAACCGGTGTCGCCGATGGGTTCCAGCACCGAGAACCGCGTTTCGCGGGTGGTCGGCAGCACATGGGTGAACTCGAACCGGCGTCCCCGCGCTTGCGCCGCGGCCATCTCGGTCAGGTCGGTGCGCTCGGCCGCGGCCATGTAGCGTTCGAGCGTGGTCTTCAGGGCGATGTTCGGGTCGGCATGCAGGGTGATCGTGCCCTTGGGCGCGAACAGCGCCGGACGTTGGCCGTGGATGTGATGCAGCGGTTCGACCAGTTCGGCCCAGCGCGCGATCGGCACGTCCAGGCTGACCATGCCCAGGCGCCGGCCGTCCGGCCCGCGCAGCGGCAGGTTCAAAGTGCTCATCCAGTGGCCGCCGGCGGTTTCGTTGAAGTAGGGCTCGGACCACCAGGGCGCGTCGGCGGCGAGCGTGCGCCGATACCAGGGCTGTCGGTGCGCGTCGTAGCCGATGGCGATGAGGTCGCGATTGGCCACGCCGCGGCGGTCGACGCCGACGTAGTAGGCCATCGGCAAGCCGTCGGGCAGCACACCGGATTCGAGCGCGATCAAGCCGCCGACGGCACTGGCATCGGCGTCCAGCAGGGCTTCCATCGCCTTGATCGTCGCCTCGCGGTCCAGCGCAAGGCTGTTGAACAGACCGATTATGGCCGCACCGGTGATGCGCACCGATTCCATCGAAGCGAGCAGGCGGTCGGCAGTCTGGGCGGCTTCGTAACGGGTCCGCTCCTGCGCACCGGCGATGATCTGCTGGCGCGCGATCAGGAAGGCGACGACGAAGCCGATCAGCAGCAGCACCCCGACCAACACGCCGAACCACAGCATCAGCTTGGTGCGCAGACTGTCGCGCCACGACACCGGCGGATGAGCGTCGCGCGCGATCACGCGCGGTGGGGTCGGAGCGGTAATCGACTCAGTCCGGTCCATCGGCGACTCCCAGAGGACAGGGCGAGCATAGCCCCAGCCGCAGCCGAAAAAGGGGGCGGCGCGCACTGTCCCCGGCGGCCCGCAACGGCCGGCCGGGGCTAGTGCGAGCGGCCGGCAGCGGCAGGTTCGGACCGGTCTCGTCGCCTGTATCGGTCTGGTTTATATCTGTCTCGTTTACCTCGGCGCCGTCTACATCCTCGACGCCGTCAGTCGCACGTCGGCGTTGCGCCAGGCCTGGGCGAACTCGCGCTGGGTGTCGGTGGCCTCGGCGTTCTTGTTCTGCGCGCGCAGGCTTTCGGCCAAGCCGTACAGGGACCAGCCGTTGCCGGGGTTGCGCTGCAGCTCTTCGCGATAGACGCGTTCGGCCTCGGCCGGGCGCCGGGCGTCGAGCAGCACCGCGCCGAGCGTCTGCCGCACCGGCGCGTGCCAGCCCGGGGGCTCATCGTAGGGAATGCGGTCCTCGATCGCCATCGCCTCGCGCAACGCCGCCACGGCCGCGTCGTGCTTGCCGCGCGCCGCGGCAATCTCCGCGGTGACCACGCGTTCGGCGATGCGCGCCGCGTGCGACAGCGGGTAGCGATTCCACACGGTCAGCTTTTCCATCGCCGGATCGGCGGCGAGCGGGCGCAGCGCTTCCAGATGGCGCTGCGCATCGGCCAGGCGGCGTTGCCGCACCGCGGCCATGGCCTGGGTGTAGTGCCAGATCGCGGTGACGTAGGGCAGGTCCGGCGCAGGGTTGGGCGCCTTGGCGATTTCCTCCCAGCGGCCGAAGCGCACGCGTTCGAACCAGGGCGTCATCCAATAGTGCTGCAGCACCGCGAAGCCGTCCTTGCGCATCAGGTCCTGCAGGTTGGTGCGCTCGGCGGTGGTTTTCGCCGCCGCGTGCGCGACCGCGCTGCTGCCTTCCATGCTGGCGGCGAACCACAGGAAGTGGTGGTTGTGCGGCACGTAGCCGAGCGGATACACGCCCTGGGTGTTGCCGCGGCACAGCTCGAGATAGGCGTCGTCGGCTTCGATCGCGCGTTGGTTGGCGATCACCGCGTCGTGCCAGCGCCCGACCCGCGAATAGATGTGCGCGGGCATGTGCACCAGATGGCCGGAGCCGGGGATTAGTTCGCGCAGGCGGTCGGCCGCGGCCGCGCCGCGCTCGGGCGCGGACGAGGCCTCGACGGCATGCACGTACAGATGCAGGGCGCCGGCGTGATCGGGGTTGCGCGCCATCACCGATTCCAGGGTCGACACGACTTCGGCGGTGCCGCCCTTGGGCCGCTGCTTCTCGTCGTAGTAGTCCCAGGGTTGCAGGTCCATCAGCGCTTCGGCGTGGAAGGTCGCGGCGTCGAGGTCGTCGGGGCGTTGTTGCACGAGCTTGCGGGTGGCTTCGGCATAGGCCAGGTCGAGCGGTTTGCGATCGGCCGGCGGGTTTTGCGCATAGCGCGCCGCCAATGCCTGGATGAAGCCGCGTTCGCGTTCGCTGGCCTTCGGTGCCAGCGCCTGTGCGCGCTGCAGCCGGGTCCAGGCGTCGCCGTTTTCCTTCGGGTCCATCGCTGCGTTGACGTGCGGGCCGAGCACCAACGCCGCGCCCCACCAGCACATGGCGCAATCGGGGTCGAGTTCGGTGGCCTTGAGGAAGGAGCGTTCGGCGGCGTCGTGGTTGAAGCCGTAGGTCAGCATCAGGCCCTGGTCGAACCAGCGCTGCACCTCGGGGTGCCGGCTGGTGACCGGGAAGCGGTAGTCGCCCAGGCCGTCGAGCAAATGCGCGCCGACCATGGCCAATTGCGGCGGCGACACCGCCGGCTCCGAGGCCGGCGGGTTGTCGGCGGTCGGCCCGGTGTTACGGCAGGAGGAGACCGTCAGTAAAGCGAGCGCCAGCAAGGCGACGGCGCAGGACAGGACGAGGGGGCGGAACGCGGGCAGCGGCAGGTACATGGGGCCTCCCGGAATACGCGCAGGAGCGCGACAGCCGTGGTGGACTTCGGCCAGGGCGGGCACGGCGGCCAGCGTCGCGGCCCCGGGTGGGGACGGCAATGGCCCCTCGCTGCTTTCCGATCCCCAGACGCAGCGACAGGCCAGTTGGAACCCGGGGATTAAAGCAGGACGCGCATTAAGACCGGGTCAGGGAGAAGGACAATGGAGCGGGCAGGCGACGAACGGCGACGTCGGCCGTCATGCCGCTGCGCCCTGCGCCAGTTCCGCCAAGTGTTGTTCCAGCAACAAGCGGACCTTCGGTGTCGGAACTTGCGGCAGCTGCGCCAAGGGCAGGTCGCGGCCGATCCTGCGCGCAAGGATCAGGCCAACCAGGTAGCCGCCACGTGCGGGCTCCGGGCCCTTATGGCCGGCACTGAAGTAGCGGTTGGAATCGTCAGGGGCGACAGAGTCCAGCACCTTCAACAATCCGGCGGCGAGATCGCGCACGGTCGCGGCGTCGGCCTGGGCGAGCTTGCGGTCGTCGAGCAGCACCTGCAGCAAGCTCGCGTCCGGGTTGAGGCGTTCGCTGACGTAGGTCGCGATGCCTTCGCTCCACAGCGAACCGTACACCGGCGGGTCGTCGTCGACGATCAGGTCGGGCAACACCTGCGCGTGATAGAGGTGGAAGGACTCATGGTCGAGGAACACCGACAGGTTCGCGTCGGCGCCGTGGTAACGGACGATGCCGTCGATGCCGATGAACAAGGGCAGTTTGCCCTGCCATGGCCGCAGATGGCCGTCGAAGCCGAACAGCGACGGCATCAGATAGATCGGCGCGCGCTCGCGGCGGAAGTCGGGGAACTCGACCTGGAAGTGGCGGACGTGGCGTCGGTAGTGACGGCCGAAGCCGGCGCTGAGCTTGCGCACTTGGCCGGCCATGGCGTCGAAATCCGGCAGCCACTTGCCCAGTCGTTCGGGTGTCGGCTTCAGGCCGGCTCCGGCGTAGACCTCGGCGTGTTCGCTGAAAAACGTCGCGGCGAGGGCTTGAGCGCGGTCGCTCGCGTCTCGCGTGTCGTCATAGGCCTGCCAGAACTTCGGCATCAGGTCGATCGGGCCTGGGGCCTCGGCGGCGATGGCTCCGCCAGCAGCGGCGAGCAGGGGCGATAGGGCGGCGAGGCGGAGCAAGTCGCGACGATGCATCTCGGGGTCCTTTGGAGCGTGGCGTGATGAGGCGAATGCCGGCACGGCTGCGTTGCATCGATGGATGGGCAGTCGGAATCGGCGAGTCAAAGAGAACGAAATCGTGCCGGGAACGGACAGTGCGCAAGGTCATGGCGGATGGAGCGTCGCCGCAAGTTCGCTCGCAGGCTTACAAATAAAAACCGGGCGGGGACGGACCGTCTCGCGATCGATGAATTCGCGGGCCCTCGCTCCGGCCCTCTCCCGCGCATGCGGGAGAGAGACTAGCTGCAGCAAAGACTGGATGCGGGCTGTTTGCCGACCTTCCTTTCCTGGCCGTTGAATGTGCTTTCGCAAGGTTCAGGGCTGGGTGAAGCAGAGCCTTCGAGCACCGCTTGAACACTGACCGCCACGTTGAAGCATTCGATGGCCGTTGTATTCGCGTTGCTGCGTTGTGGAGAAAGGGCGGACTACGCGCGCGGCTGATGCGCAGGCGCAGACTCGGTAGGAAAGGGGAATCTCGCTATGCCTTGGTCGGCGCTCGCGCTGTGCCTGGTTCTGACGGTCTGTGCGGCAAACGCCAATGCGCAGCGCGGCCGCTCCTCTTCGCGCGTCGAACCCGGCAAGGCCCACATCGAGACCCTCGAAGCGCAGCGACAACGGCAAGCGTCCGAGCGTGCCCAAGTGGAGCACAGGTTCCAGCAAGATGCAGCGGCGACCGACAAGGAACTCGCCACCGGCACGCTCAGGGGGGCCAGGGAATGGATCAACGGCCTCTCTCCCAACGAGTTGCAGGCGCATCTCAGCGGGCTGCACGGCGCCGGCCTGTCGCTGCGGACCGCATCGCCAGGAGCTGTGGGTCCGATGGAAGCCGCGGCGGCACGCAGGCAGTATCTGGCCGAGGTAGAACGGCGCATCGACGCCCACAACGCCGAATGGGTGTCGAAGCTGCGCCCCACCGACGCGAAGCAGTTGCTGGCCTTCGCCAGGAAGCGGCAGGCGGACGCGAGCTTGGACAAGATGCCTTCTCGCATCGTGGATGCGTGGCGGGATTCCATGCAGGCCGAACGGACGTTGCTGCGAGAGCAGTTCCCTCTGCTCGATGGCGACGCGGCCAGATCCGAGCCCCTGTCGCGTTTATCGGACGTCGAGTTCGCTACTGCTGGCAAACTGAGCGAGCACGAACTCGGCTACCGCCAACAGGCCTTGAGCGACTACATCCGTAACAGCCCGATCCTGTCGAATCTTGCGCTGGACCAGTGGCAGTTCCGTTCGCCGCAGATCGAATCGACCTGGCGGGCGCTCAAAGCATTGGAACAACCGTTGCCCGGCGGCGTGCCCGAGGTCGTCTATTTTCTCGACAGAGTGGTCGCCCACGACGCCATCGCCGCGTTGGATGCCGGCTGGGGCGGGTCGAGGCGCGGTTCGCGCTTGCTCGAACATGCCGACGTCGACCGGTTGCTGTCCGAATTCAAGGGCAAGACCCTGGTCCTGGTCGGCCATATGGAGAACCGACATTTCGTCATGGATCGCGGGCCGGGGCGCGAGCCGCTGGCGCTGGATCTGCCGGGCCTGTTGCAACGCGCCGCCGGGCAAGGCGTGCTGCTGGTGCCCATCGGCTGCAGCTCGGCCAACGAAGGCGCGTACTTCGGCTTCACCCATCCGATCAGCGCCAGCCAGGTGTCCAAGCTGCTGCACGCAATTCCGGATCGGCCGATGGCCGTCGGCGAGCTGTTCGCAGCGTTCGACGGTATCGGAAAACTCGCGCTGGATGCCGGGCATTCGGCCGAGTATCTGGAAGTCACGGTCGCAGCAGTCACCGAGTTGCAGGGGCTGGGCGAGGCCATCAGCGTGATCCGTATTCCTGGTGGTGCCACGCAAACCGATGAAGACTTCGCCGGCTACTTCCAGCAATGGGAGCAGGAAAGCCGGCCGGTTCTGGACAAGGGCGTGGCCGGTGGGTTACGCACCGCAGTGCGTGAAGCGCCCTGGAAGTTCCTGCTATGCGGTTTCGCGCTGTTCGCGGCGCTCAATGGCTGGGAATGGCTGCGGGCGAATCTCGTGCCGCGCAAAGGACTGATCTCGCGGGTCGAATATGTCGGCCGACAGGCCGTCGTGTGGACAGGTGGCGTCGCGATGCTGGTGGGGCTGATCTGCTACGCGGTACTGCTATGGCCGGTTGTGCTGATGTTCGTGCTGCTGCTGGTGGGGGCCTTCGTGTTCTTCGGCCTGCAAGCCTTATTCCAACACTACTTCGGGTTCGATCATGAGAAGTAACTCTGTCGTTTCTTACCTGAAGCGTGTCAGCCCCGAGCGGGTCGATGCGCTCAAGAAGGCCTTCCCCGATGCCCACGCCTTGTTCTCCACCGATCTGGTCCTGGGTGAAGACGATGTCGCACCGACCTCGCGCGCAGCCCGGCTCGCATTGATAGGCGAGGCCGCAGCGCGGCTCCAACCCGATATCGAAGGCCTGATTCAAGCCTTGCGCCATCGCAGCCGTGGCATCGCACGCTTGCGGCTCGCAGGCGGCCTGGTTGCGGCGATCGCCGGCGCGGCCGGTGCGGTGGTGGCGCTTCTGGCCGGACAACTGGGATGGTCGAAAGAGGGCGTCGCCGTCGCAGGCTCCACAATCGCGATGCTCGGCGGCCTGTTGACCGTGTTCGCCGATCATTTCGAGCGCAGCGAGAACGGCGAGAAATATTCGGCAGTGGAGGTGCTGCCCAGGCTGGTCGAAGCGCGCGCGAGCCTGGCCCGCGCCTTGCTCAGCGTGCAGCGCGATTCGGTGTTCCCGCTCGGCGATGCCGAGATCGACGGCACTCTCAAGGCGCTCGATGAATCCGCCATCGAGGTCATGCGGTTGAAGTACCTGGCGCAGGCTTAGCGGTTGGCGCTCCGTGCTTTACGTTCCGCTTACTCGATCTTCACGGTCGCCTGCTCAAGGCTCGGGTCGAATGCGTGCGTCCTAGTCCGTATCGGGAGCATGAGCATGAAGCGATCCTGCATCTTCGTCGCATCGGCATTGTGCTTGTCCGTTTCCGGCGTGGCGGTCGCCGGCATCGTCACTGTCAGCGGGCACGGCCAGAGCTACGACCCCGGCATCGCGCTGGAATACGCCCGCGCCGATGCCGTCGCCAAGTGCACGGCCCAGGCCGGCACGCCGCTGGAAGAGATCTACAACCACATCACCCGGGCCAACCTGTGGCTCGCGGATTCGATCTGGCGCTGCGAGGTGCCGTGATCGATCGAGAGCGAGGGCAGGTTCACTCGCCGAGGCCATTCGCCGGAAGATGTGCGCGCAGGCCTCGGCGATGTGAACCCGACCGTTTGTGACCGGAGTCTTCAGCCGGGGGCCTTCGCGCAGGCAACAGCCTGCGACGACGCATGAAACTCGATCAGCAGCCCCAGGTCGCTTTGGGTCGACGCCAGGAAGGCCTCGCCGAGTAGCCCACGGTAGCTTGCGAGTTCGGTTTCGTATCCGCGCTCGACTCGCCTTTTCGCCAGCCCGATATCGGCCACGGCGATGCTGAGGCCGAGTATCTGGCGACCGCCGCTGTGCAGCGCCTGCGCAGCCACGCCGGGGCCGTCGGGTTGCAGGGCGAGCACTCGCTTCTCGCCCATCGGCACGCAGTAGCCTTGCGCCGCTATCTGCGGAATGCGCACTGGCGTAGCGCCGGCGAGGCCCATCCGCTCGAACTGTCTGCGATCCGCGTCGGCGTCCGAGGAGAGCAGCCATAACCCAGTCACTGCCTGGGCACCGTTCGGGTGCTGCGGTGCGATGCGCTCGTCGGAGACGCGCCCTGGGGTGGCATCCAGCGCGGCGTAATCGATGAAGAACAGGTGGCTGGACAGCGGTTGCGGTTCAAATGCGAACAAGCGCCAGCGCGGCGGCCTGGCCGGGCCGTCGCCATCGGGATCGGTGAGCGAGGCGGTGAAGATCGGCGTCGGCACGAACGCCTGTTGCTGCAGGAATTTATGTGTCTGGTCGAGGATCGACGAGCGCAGGCCGAAGGTCCGCGAGCCCGCGCCACCGCGCAGCGAGGCCTGGTCGGCCTGCATGCCCGGGTCCAACTCGGCATCCGCCCGTAGGATCCCGAACAACTCCAGATAGCTGCGATCGGCCATCCGCACATAGCGATTGGCCACGCCTGCGGCACTGCGCCCCGGCCTGACCTGGAATCCGAGCTTGACCGCCATGACCGCGCTGATCTGATCGATGTCGCGTCCCCACAACAGGGCGTGGTCGATCTCGGTGGTGTTTCCGACCGATTCGGCTGCGGTCGCCACCGATGACGCGATACCCAGGACCAGGGCCGAGCACAGGACGAACGTGCGTGTCGTGCTCTTGCTTTGCTTCAACCTCATTCCCAACCTCCGTACCAACAGTGCGATGGCGGGCAGGATGCGAGCACGGCCGGCGTTGAGGCGAGCACGGGCGGCCGCTGCAGAGCATGGGCGGATGAATGTTTGCTGCGCGCGATCGCTGCCGCTGGCGGCGGAGCAGGGCGCATGCTGCGAGTTCCTTCGCAAATCGTCGTTGCGAACTTGTCCTGAATGCGTCGCTTCTTGCGTCAATCATCCGTGTGGACGCAATGCGGCCTGCCGATATCCGTGGCAGACCCCATTGCGTCCTCAGGATTACCCGATCAACGGTTTAGACCGTGACCGACACCGTCTGCGTCCAAACCGCGCCGACCGGTGCGCTGGCGTTGTTGTAGGTGTACGGCGTGGTGCCGACGGTGACGGCGAACTTCGCCGGGCCGCCCCAGTTGATGCCGACCATGGTCAGGTCGTACTTGCCGGGCGGCAGGATCGAGTTCAGGTTGACGGCGTAGCTCACCGGGTCGTTGTAGCCGGAGGTGATATGGAGGATCTCGGAGGTGCCGGCTCCGGTCGATGCGACGATGTAGAGTTCGTTGTCGCAGGCGCTTACTTTGATCGCGGTTGCCATGTGGATATTCCCTTTCCGGTGTGAGTGATGTTGCGGAGTGAATGAAACGGTGTTCGCTTGTCTGCGGCGGTTGGTCGTCAGGTATTGCGTTCCCCCTGTGCGATTCGGAGGGAGGTGCCATGCATCGTCACCTCCGCGCGAACAAACGCTGCAACCGCAGTATTCGTGAAGGCACTCGTCGAAATGGTTTCAATAACGGCTCACGCAGGTATCAGTTCCATCGCGTTCCTGCGGAAGCAGGGCGCCTTACTGGCCGTCGCTTCCTGCGAGTGCGATCGGCGCGGCGCGAACGATCCGCATGACCGGCACGTCGAAGCAGCGGGCCAGCTCGTGAGCGATGCGGAAACGCACGGCGCGGCCGGATTCGGCCCGTTTTATCGTGGCGATGGACACGCGGATGTTGCGCCGCCAACAGTCGTCGGCGAGGTCCTGTTGGCTCAACAGGCGGCTTTGCCGTAGCCGACGCAGCAGTTCGTTGTCGAGAACGACCTGTCCCCGGTCCAGCAGCGGCTTCGCGTGGTCCGCAGCGGCGGCATCGTCGTTCCCGGACAAGGCAAGCGCGAGGGCCGATGGCGAGTCGAACTCGTTGTCTGCGATGGGGTCGGGCAGGATGAAGTAGTCCATTGAACAATCCTCGCGGGTATGGGGTGTGACCGCGTCCGAGCGGCCTCGCATCGCCGCTCCTTCTCCTCGACACCCGTCCGAACAACGGCGGATCGAGAGGCGGAATGGATTGCGATGCGTCGGCGATCACCTTGACGGCGAGAGCTGCGGCCCGCCTTTCGGAAACCTGCCGGTTCGTATCCTGCTGTTTTGCTGCGCGTTTCTTGTGAGACGGCTGTTGGTCCGCGAATCGGGATTCGCGAGTTGCCGAGGTTCGGCAGGAAACGGGAAGGTCCGCAGGCCGGGAAATCGCGATGAAATTCGCTCGCTCAGCCGATTGACGGGCGATGAGCCGGGTCGATGACCACGCAGCGAGTTGATCGGCCGTTAGCCAAGGTTAGTCAGCGTTAGCGAAGTAGAAAGGATCGGCCGACGCACATGGCGTCGCTGCGCGTCGAGTCGGCGCGGTCGATGAACGATGCAATTGGATGCCATTGCGGCAGCGGTCTGTCCGCCGCGCTAGGTGCGGACGGCGGTCGCGACTGAGGTCCGATCGGTTCGGTCGCGGTGTTCGGTTCAGCGTCGAATGCCCAGTACACCGTCCAGCGCCAGTTCGGCCTTGAACCCGGCCTTGTCGAGCCGCTTGGCCACTTCGCGCGGTACATCGCGGCCGCTGGTGAGTTTGTTCGGGCTGCCGGTGTAATGGAACAGGCGTCCACCGCGGCGCAGCACCCGCGCCAGATGATCGTAGAACGTTTGCGAGTACAGCTCGCCGGCGATGCCGAATCGCGGCGGGTCGTGGAGCAGGGCGTCGACCGAGGCATCGGCGATCCGCGCGATGGCCTGCGAGACGTCGGCATGGGTCACTCGCAGGCGGCCGCCGCTGGCGGCTGCGTCCGGGTCGGGCGACCACGGGTTGAGGGTGCGCAGCCACAGTACGTCTTCGTTCTTCTCGAACGAATGGATCTGGGCAGCGCCGGCTTCGAGGCAGCAGGCGGCGAAATAGCCCAGGCCGCCGCAGGTGTCCAGCACGACCTTGCCGCGCGGTTCGACCAAGGCGACCTTGCGCTGCGCATCGTCGATCGGCGATGCCTTCGAGGTGGGCAGCATCTTGATGCCGTCGATCTCGAAGGTCGGCGCACCCCATTCGGTCGGCACCAGCTTGATCAGCGAGCCGGAGAAGCGCGACACCGGCGCGAAGTCGTCGCCGTCCCAATGGTAGATCGTGCGGTCCTTGAGCTTGGACGGATACCGATAGCGCTGATCGCGCCAGATCCAGGCTTCCGCTTCCAGTCGCGCCTCGCCGGTCGAACGCCCCAGATCCAACGAGCCGGTCCAGGCGCCGATGCCGGCGGCGCGCGCGGCCAGCAGTGTTTCGGCGTCGGGGCGGGTAAGCAGGGGACCGGAGTAGTGCGGCACGGCAGGTGTTTCCTTGGGGCAGTGATCGGCAGGCGCGCAGGCGACGAAGCGGGGATGCGCCCAAGCGTGGGACGGAACGATAGCGCGGCAGGCCGATCGCGGCCAAAAGAACCGCCAGGCCTCGGGTTCGGTCGCGGGGACCGGACCAGGCCGCGATCAGGCCGGATAGGCTGGAAACCCGTGACGCCAGGACTTATGCCGGCGGCCATCACGGCCATCTGTGCCAATCCTGGCTGATGACTGCGCCCCCCAAACCATCGGCCTACGACAGGCCGGCCGGGCTGCGCTAGGCTGCGGCCTTTCCAGCGGGGACCGCATATGAAGCCTTCACGTTTGAGCCTGGGCCTGGCGCTTGCCGCCGCGCTGGCTATTCCTTCCGTCCACGCCGCCGGTTCCACGGCAAGTTCCGCGGCCGGCGCCGCAGGCAAGGGGCAGCCCCGACTCGGCAGCTTCGGCGTCGACATGTCGGCGCGCGACACCAAGGTCAAGCCCGGCGACGATTTCAATCGCTATGTCAGCGGCCACTGGCTCGATACCTATCAGCTGAAGGACTACGAGACCTCGTACGGCTCGTTCAACATGCTGCGCGACCAGTCCGAGGCGCAGGTGCACGCGATCATCGAATCGCTGCAGCAGCGCAAGGATCTGGCGCCGGGCAGCGACGCATCGAAGCTGCGCGACTACTACGCCAGCTACATGGACCGGGCCGCCCGCGACGCCGCCGGCATCCGCCCGCTGCAGCCGGTGCTCGACCGCATCGCCGCGATCGACTCGAAGGACGCGCTGGTCGCCGCCTTCGGCAGCACCGACCTCGACGGCACCACCGCGCCGCTGCGTTTCGGCGTCGACCTGGACCGCAAGGACCCGGACCAGTACCTGGTCGGCCTGCGCGTCGGCGGCCTCGGCCTGCCGGACCGCGACTACTACCTCAACCAGGACGCGCGCTTCGTCGGCATCCGGACGGCGTATCTGGCCCACATCGAGCGCATGCTCGGTTTTGCCGGGGTGAGCGATGCGAAGGCGCGCGCACAGGCGGTGCTGGCGCTGGAGACCGAACTGGCCAAGCCGCAGTGGGAGCGCGCCAAGCTGCGCGACCGCGACAAGACCTATAACGTCGCCACTTTCGCCGAACTGGCCAAGCAATACCCGGGTTACGACTGGGCCGCACAGGTCAAGGCGCAGGGCATGCCGACGCTGGACCGGGTCAACGTGATCACTCCGAGCGCGGTGCAGCCGGTGCTCGACGCGATCGCCGCCACGCCCTTGCCGGTGTGGCGCGATTACCTGAGCTTCCACGCCGTGCGCAACAATGCGCCACTGCTGAGCCGCGAGATCGACGATGCCTCGTTCGCCTTCACCGGCACGGTGTTGAGCGGCCAGAAGGCCCAGCGCGACGATTGGAAACGCGCGGTGGCGACGGTCGCCGGCAGCGACGGCCTCGGCGATGCCATGGGCAAGCTGTATGTCGAGCGCCATTTCTCGCCGCAGGCCAAGGCCGCGATGCAGACCTTGGTGGAGAACCTGCGCAAGGCCCTGCGCAGCAATATCGAGAAGATCGACTGGATGGGCGAGGGCACCAAGGCCGAGGCCTACCGCAAGCTTGCCAGCTTCCGTCCCAAGGTCGGCTATCCGGACAAGTGGCGCGACTACGGCAGCGTCGCCATCGTCCCGGGCGACCTGATGGCCAATGTCATGCAACTGCGCCGCTACGGCCGTAACGACCAGGTCCGCCGCATCGGCACCCGCCCGGACCGAGACGAGTGGTTCATGACGCCGCAGACGGTCAACGCCTATTACAACTCGACCTTCAACGAGATCGTGTTCCCGGCCGGCATCCTGCAGGCGCCGTTCTTCGATCTCAACGCCGACCCGGCGGTGAACTACGGCGGCATCGGCGCGGTGATCGGCCACGAGATGGGCCACGGCTTCGACGATCAGGGCAGCAAGTCCGACTACGCCGGCATCCAGCGCAACTGGTGGACCGATGCCGACCGCGCCGGTTTCGAGCAGCGCACCCAGGCCCTCGGCGCCCAGTACAACGAGTTTTGCCCGTTGCCGGGCCAGTGCGTCAACGGCGCGCTGACCATGGGCGAGAACATCGGCGACGTCGGCGGCATCTCGATGGCCTACACCGCCTATCAGCTCAGCCTCGGCGGCAAGCCGGCGCCGGTCATCGACGGTTTGAGCGGCGACCAGCGTTTCTTCCTGTCGTGGGGCCAGATCTGGAAGGGCAAGTACCGCGACGAAGCGCTGCTCAACCAGATCAAGACCAACCCGCATTCGCCTTCGCAGTACCGCGCCAACGGCCCGCTGCGCAATTTCGATCCGTGGTATCGCGCGTTCGACGTGAAGCCGGGCGACGCGATGTACCTTGCGCCGGACAAGCGCGTGCGGATCTGGTGAGCACGGATTCGATAAGTGCGGATTTGATAAGTACTGATTTGATAAGTACTGATTTGATAAGTACAGATTTGATGAGTGCGGATCTGGTGAGCTGAGCGCCGAGGCGTNACGCCGCACGACCGATACTTGCGAGACAGCGGGGCAGCTTTCGAGTCCGTCCGGGACGAAGAAAGTCTGCCCCGTTGCATTACCGGCGATACCGCCGCCTGGGCCGTACAACCGGCCTGGCGCGCGAAGGGCCGCGGCGGCGACGCTAGAATGCGCGCGATGGCTTATCTGGGACTGTTCCTTACCGCGTTCGTCGCCGCCACCTTGTTGCCTGCGCAATCGGAAACCCTGCTGGCGGGAATGGTCGTGGCCGGCTATACGCCGTGGTTGTTGGTGCTCGTGGCCAGCATCGGCAACGTGCTCGGCTCGACCGTCAACTGGTGGCTCGGGCGCGAAGCGGTGCGTTTCAGCCATCACCGATTTTTTCCGGTCAAGCCGGCGGCGCTGGCGCGCGCCCGCGCCTGGTACGGCCGTTACGGCAAGTGGACGTTGCTGTTGAGCTGGCTGCCGATCGTCGGCGACCCGTTGACGCTCGCCGCCGGGGTGATGCGCGAGCGCCTGCGGGTGTTCCTGCTGATGGTGAGCATCGCCAAGACCGCGCGTTACGCGGTGTTGGCGGTCGTCGCTGTGCGCTATGCCTGAGTGCGTTGACGGCGGCCGGGGGCGTTGGCGCGATGTTGCTTTGCTGCGCGGTCGCTGTTCGTCGACGGGGTGCCGGGTCGTATCCGCAGCCACGCAGCAGCGGTATCTCTGCCTTACAACCAAAAGCCTTCGGTCCGCATCTACTGTCAAGGCCCACTTGGCAGTCTCGGTTCGCTCAAGAGGGCCTTGTACAATGCGCCCAAGAGGTGTGCGCGCGGCCTTCGATCGGCCGGTGCCGCACCTGTTCTGTCCAATGTTCTCGCTGCTTCGCGCGCGGGAGGTTCGGCCAGGACGAGGGCCGCAGCCGCGCTCGTCGCCGAACTTCACCAGCACAGGGATGTACGAATGGCCGGCTCTATCGCGTTGATGCTGTCGAAGACCGGCGGTCCGCCGTTTCACGGCTCGGTCGGCTACGTCAACGATACGATCGGCACGATCCTCGCCCGTCATCGCTGGCGGGTGCGCGCGTTCGAGCCGCCGCGCAGCGACCTGGGCGAAGAGGCCATGCTACCGTTCGCGCTGAGCGCGCGCCTGGCCGCGCTCGATGCTTCGTCGGCGCCGGATGTGGCCCTGTTCGACGGCGCGGGCACCTCGATCCGCGCACCGAGCCGCGGCTGGTCCCGGCGCAACCTGATGCTGTACCACGGCCTGGCCTACGGTACCGGCGTGTGGATGACCTCGCGCGACATCGATCTGCATTGCGCGAACTCGCCTTATCTCGAACGCACCCTGCACGCGACCTTCGCCTTTCCCAACTGGCACCGCCGCAGCTGTCTCAACCCGCACGGCATGCGCGCCCTGACCAGCCTGCAACTGCCGGTGCCCTGCGTCGAAAGCCCGGATGGCCACCCGGGTTTCGGCTACGGCGCCGACATCCCGCCGCAGATCCTGCGCCGGATCGAGGGCGACCTGGTCTGGGGGCACGCGTTGCAGCCGGGCAAGCAGGACTGGTTCGCCACTTTGAGCGTGATGTATTGGCTCAACGAACTGCGCGGCGGCCCGAGCGCGAAGGGCATCAAGTTGCTGGTCTCGGAGTCGTCGCTGACCCTCGACGCCCGCCGGGCGATGGACGCGATGTTGGCCGGGAGCGGCCGCTCCTGCGACGACTACTTCGTGCCGGTGCCGAACCTCAACCAGCGCGCCTTGTTCCGCCTGATGCGGTCCAGCCACTTCGCCCTGGCCTATAACCGGTTTCCCGAACCGTTCGGTTTCTACGTGCTGGAATCGGTCCACAACGGCTGCCCGGTCTATACCAACGGCGTCGGCAACAACCGTTTCCTGCTGCCGCCCGGCAACGGCATCACCGTGCTGGAAACGCCGGCGATGGCGGCGCAGGCCGACGGCCGGCAAGACCCGGCGGCGTATCGCTGCGTCGCCGAACGCATCCTCGGCGACCTCGGCCAGCGCGACGCGATCGCCGGGCAATGCCGGCGCGGGGCCGCGCTGATCGACGAGCGCTGGTCGGTCGCGGCGTTCGAGCGTAGCTTGCTGGCGGCGCTGGACCGTCTGGAGCATCCTTTGCCGCCCGAGCCGGATTTCGAAACGCTGCAGGTGCAACTGAGCCCGCTGGTGCGTAGTCTGGACCCGAGCGGCCGCAGCCTGAACGACTATGCGAGCACCACGCTGCGGCCGGAGACGGTCGCGCTGGCGACGCAGTTGCTGGGGCAGCGCTGCGCCGACCTGGCTTCGGAGGAGATGGAACGGATCGAAGCCGGCCATCGTCTGTTCGCCGGCGGCCTGCTGACTTTGTCGACCGCTCCCGTTCCGCCCTGAGCCGCTTCATCCTTTCCGGCTTCGTCCCCTCATTGATCGTCCCGCCGCTGACATGCCCACTTCCCTGATCGTTGTCGACGACTTCTTCGAGCACGCGAACGGGCTGCGCGACGCGGCCTTGCGCCTGACGTATCCGGATCAGGAGGGCGCGTTCCCGGGGCGCAATTCGCTGGAACGGATCGAGCTGGACGGCCTGGCCCAGTACGTGTCCAGCATCGTCGGCGAACGTCTCAAGGTGATCTCGCCGCTGGGGTCGCACGCGAAATTCCGCATTACCCTGGGCTCTGACCAGGGCCGCGGCAAGGTTCATGTCGACCCCGGTTATTGGTCCGGCGTGCTCTACCTCAGCCGTCCCGAGGACTGCCGCGGGGGCACCGATTTCTTCCGCCATCGCCGCACCAACACCGATCGCCGCCCGATGAACGAGCGCGAGCTGGCCGAGCTGGGGTATGCCTCGATCGACGAGGCCCATCAGGACATCATCGAGCGTGACGGCCTAGACGACAGTTGCTGGGAGACGACGATGACGGTGCCGATGCGCTTCAATCGCCTGATCCTGCTGAGGCCGTGGCTGTGGCATACCGCCGGCGCGGGCTTCGGCGACAGCCTGCAGAACGGCCGCCTGGTCTATCTGATGTTCTTCGAGGCCGCATAAATCGCGCGAAGCCGGGCGCGGTTCGCCGAATTCCCGCCCTGGCTCCGTCGTTGGTTCCGTCGTTGGGGTTCCGTCGTCCCGCTCGAGGCGAGTGCTTTGTCGAGTCGAGCCCTGTCGGGCAGGGCTTCGATCTGAGGCCCGGTCGGGCCTCATGCGCTCCTCGTCTTGCCGGTGCCTGCGGACGGCAGAGCCTTACTTGTCGCCTTCCTTCTTGCTGCCCTTGAGCAGGGCCACGATGGCCATGGCGTGGCCTTGCCCGAGTTCGAAGTCCTGCTTCAGCCAGGCGATGATGTCGCCGGCCTTAATGCCCGGCTTCAGGCCCTTGGCGTCGGCGAAACCCTTGCTTTTGGCGAGGGAGCGAAACTGGGCCGGGGTCTTGCCGGTCTTGGTCTGGATATTGTCGAGATAGGCCTGGAAGGACATCGGTACGGCTCCTGGAGTGGTTGGTTGGGGCGGTCGGTTTTCGCCCTTGTGCCAATTCGACGAACGAGGCGCCGACGAATCGACACGGTGTTTGGTTCCGGCGCGAATTTTTTCGACGGCTCATCGCCTGCCCTGGGTTTCGTGCAGGGAGGCCGGAGCCCGCTTGACCGGCCGCCACCCGGGCCGGTGCTAAAATACCGGCCTTTCCATCACGCACCAGAGCGAGCGACGCGATGACCGCACCAGCTTTTTACCCGATCGGCACGCCCGGACAAGCCTGGGGCGCGGCGGAAGTCGCGCAATGGCGTTCCAGCCAGGTCCGCCATCGCAGCTACCAGGCCGACGTGGTCAGCGCGATCGAGCGTCTGCGCTCGCGTTTCGACGTGGTCGAGTACGGTCGCCTCGATTACGCCCCGGACAGCTATCCCTTGTTCGCGATCAAGAGCCGCGACTGGCAGGACGGCTTGCCCTGCATGCTCGTTACCGGCGGCGTGCACGGCTACGAAACCAGCGGTGTGCACGGCGCGCTGGAATTCGTCGAGCGCCATGCCGCCGACTATGCCGGCCGGATCAATCTGTTGGTCGCGCCCTGCATCAGCCCCTGGGCCTACGAGCGCATCCACCGTTGGAACGCCGATGCGATCGACCCGAACCGCTCGTTCCGCGAAAACAGCCCGGCCGAGGAATCGGCGGCGCTGATGCGCCTGGTCGCGCCGGTGCGCACCGAGGTGCTGATGCACATCGACCTGCACGAAACCACCGACAGCGACGAGTCCGAGTTCCGCCCGGCCTTGGCCGCGCGCGACGGCAAGCCCTACGAGCCCGGCGAAATCCCCGACGGCTTCTATCTGGTCGGCGACAGCGAAGACCCGCAACCCGAGTTCCAGCAGGCGGTGATCGCCGCGGTCGAGAAAGTCACCCATATCGCCCCGGCCGACGCCCAGGGCGAGATCATCGGCTCGACCGTGGTTGCGCACGGAGTGATCAATTACCCGGTCAAGTCGCTCGGCCTGTGCGCCGGCATCACCGATGCCCGCTATCGCACCACCACCGAGGTCTATCCCGACAGCCCGCGCGCCACGCCGGAGCAGTGCAATGCCGCGCAGGCGGCAGCGGTGCGCGCAGCCATCGATTTCGCCTTGGCTCACCAGGCCTGAGCGCCCGGCGCCGGTCTCGGCCGGTGCCGCAAGTTACGAGGGCCGCCCTCCGCGGCGGCCTCAAGTGGGTAGGGCCTGAGCGGCTCTGGGCCGGCCTGTCCCGGCCCTGCATCGATTTCCGCGGGCGTGTCGATTTCCACCCCGCTGGTTCGTCGTCCTGACAGGAGCGGGTTTCAAGCGCCGGAAGTTCCGGCGGCCGCGCTCCATCGATGCGACCACCAGGAGACCTGCATGCGCTTTCTTTCGATGATCCGGATCAACGAGACCACCTGCCAACCGCCTACCGAGCAGTTGATGGCCGACATGGGCAAGTTGATGGAAGAGATGACCCGCGCCGGGGTGCTGATCGGCACCGCCGGTCTCACCCCGAGTTCCGACGGCGTGCGCCTGCGCCTGCGCGGCGGCAAGATCACCGCCACCGACGGTCCGTTCACCGAAAGCAAGGAAGTGATCGGCGGCTATGCCTTGCTGGAGGCGAACTCGAAGGAAGAGGCGATCGCGCACACGCGCCGTTTCCTGGCGGTCCACGGCGATGCTTGGGACATCGAGTGCGAATTGCGCCAGTTGCAACCCGACGGCGAGTGCGGCGGCGAGGCGATTCGAGTCAACTGACTGAGTCGATTGATTCGCCGCGACCGAGTCGCTGCAACCGGAGCAGATGCTGAGCGTGCGCTCAGGGGCCCTGGTCGCCGCTGAGGATCACCCGTACGCCGCGTACTTCATCGGCGGACGCCTCGCGCGGCGCGGCGTCCGCGCGGGTGATACGGATCCGCACACGCAACGGCGCGTCGCGAACCGCATCGGCGGGCAGCGGCAGGGTATAGGTGCCGGCGCCGCGGCCGGGACGGATGGCATGGGGCGAGATCACCCCCAGCCTGCGCCCAGTGTCGCTGCTCACTTCGACCTCATGCCCGCTGGGGAGCGCGCCCAACTCCACTTCGAGGAAGGCGCGCTCGCCGGGTTTCGGCGGATGCGGCAGCGTCAGGCCGGTGTAATCGCGGCCCGCCGCGCATCCGCCCTGTGCGATCAGCAGGGCGAGTGCGAAGACGACGGCGACGAGGCCGCGAGACATGCCCGATCAGCCGCCCGAGGTGATCGAAACGGCTTTGACCGGCACCGGGTCGGCCGGTTGCGGGCCCGAGGGCACCAAACGAATGTTCAAGCGGGTGCTGGCGCCTTCGGCGGTGGAGAACGCCTGCAAGGTCTTGCGCAAGGGCACGGCGAACGTGGCCGAGTGCGACATCGCCATGTTCGGCATGGTCGAGCCGAAGAAGGCGATGGTGCCTGCGTAGTAGGGGCTGTTCGCGTCGACCTGGCCGACGTCGGCCGGCGCGTTGACCAGCACGTCGAACTCGCGCGCGAGCGCCAATCCGTCCGGGCGGTCGAAAGTGACCTCGGCGATCAACGGCGCCGGCAAGGTATCGGCCAGATGGCGTTTTACCAGCGCCGCCGGCAAGGTCACCGAGGCCGCATTCGCTTCGACCGCGCCCTTGATCGAACCGAACCGTTCCGCCGACGCCTGCAACTTCGGCTGCGTTGGCAGTTCGCTGCCGTAGCCCGGGCCGTAGTCGTAGTCGAAAGCGGTCGTGCTGACGTAGTCGCCGGCCTTGCTGGGGCCGACGAAGCCGCCGTCGCCGCCGACGTAGAACAAGAAGGGCTCGTTCAGGAAGGTGTTCGAATCGCTGCCGGTCGGCAGGATCGGCAAGCCGGCCAAGAACTGTTTCTTCGTCCACAGATACCACAGGCGGTCCATGTTCGAGTGGTGCAGATAGAAGATCGGGTCCACCGGCGACAGGAAGTTGGTCATGTTGCCGTAGGGGCCCGGGTCGATCGGGCCGACGCCGCCGATGTAGTTGTGCACCTTGTTGTGCGGGAAGCCTTCGAGGATCGAGAAATGGGTCGAGCCGTCGGGCTGCACCAGATGGGTGGCGGTCTTCGAGCTGGCGAAGCTGTTGCTGATGCTGGGATCGTAGAACAGGGTCGGCGCCAGCCCGGAATCGATGACGTGCGGGGAGACGTCGTAAGTCGTTTTCTCGTCGAGCTTGGGATTGGATCGCGACAAGTAGCGCGCAGCGCAGGTGACCACGAAGGCCTGGTTGCCGGAGATGCCGGTCTTTTGCGCCACGTTGTAACCGGTGACGTCGTTCCAGACCTGGTCGAAGGTCGAATAACCGCGCGACTGCAACTGCGTGCGCTGCGCGGTCGACAGCGAATTCCAGTACTTCTCGAGCGAGGGCTTGATGAAGGAGGTGAACTTCGCCAGGTTGCCGGTATACGGCGAATAGGCGCCGTCGACAGGAGTGAGGACGCCATCGAACATGCCCGAGGGGATTTCCGGATGGCGGGTCCAGTCCCAGAACGGCATGGCGAAATTCGGATCGTTGCTGAGCCTGCGGATGGCGCGTTCGAAATAACCCACATAACCGCGGTGCCAGACATAGAACCACCAATTGCCGTGCGGGCAATCGAGGAAATGGGTGAAGGCGTTACGGAACCAGTTGAGCGGATCTTCGGGAGGCAGCTTGAGCATGGCTTCGATGCCGCGCGCGTAGCTGACCAGCATCTTCTGGCCTTCCGGGGTGGCGACGTCGTAACGACGCCAGCGCGCGGCCTTGTCCGGCCCTTCGGCGCCGGCGGCGAGGGCCGAGCCGAACGGCAACATCGAGCTGCCGAGCGCGGCGGCGGTGGTGGTCAGAAATTCGCGGCGTGTATAGCGCATCCTGCAGTCCTCCTGGTTCGTGGGCGATCCGTAATCGGCTGCATGGTTTGCCGAGCGCTTTGTTCCGCCTTCTCGTATCGCGTCGATGCGGCCCGGCTTGGATGTCGACGGGCATCGAGCATCTTCGCGGCGGGCATCTTCGAAGTCGGCGGCCATCTCTCGGTCGTTGAACGATGCAGAGCGCTGAGATCGCCGATCACGACCGTCGATACAGCGCTTCTTCGGGATGGACGTAGTGAGGGGAGCGGGGCGGCCAGGCCGATGACGAAGTCGGGCCGGCGGTCGCAGTTTCGAGCCGGCGGAGGACACGGGTCGTCGCGAAGCGGCCTTCGCGCAAGCGCAGCCTGCCGCTGAGTGAGCAGGCGCCGGTCGGCCTGTGCCGGCTGGGTCAGGCAATGCGCGTCGCGGCCGACGCTCGGTTCAGGCTTTCGGCCTCGCGACCGCCCGCACAGGTGTAGGATGCAACTCGTAAGCCGTTCCAATCGCGCGTCTCGCCCGACCGATCCTTGATCGCTCGCTTCGCTCCCTTTCACGCGTCATCGCCCTGATCCAGTGGGACGCCCACTTGGGAGCGGCTTTTGCCCGGCTATACCACCCGACAACTTTCCCTGACCGTAGGCGGCGACGCCTGGGGCTTGCGAGTGTTGAGCGATCTGCAGCAGTTCAGCGATCCCGATGGCCACGGCGAACGCCTCGGCATTTCCGCCGCGCAATGGAGCCTGTTCGGGCAGGTCTGGCCGGCCGGGCAATTGCTGGCGCAGGCCATGCACCGTTTCGCCATCCATGGCGAACGCATCCTCGAACTCGGCTGCGGCATCGGCCTGGCCAGCCTGGTGTTGCAGCGGCGCGGGGCGAACATCGTCGCCAGCGACGTGCATCCGCTCACCGAACCCTTCCTGGCCTACAACGCCGCATTGAATCAACTGCCGGCGGTGCATTACCGGCAACTGCGTTGGGACACGCCGCTGCCCACGCTCGGCCGCTTCGACCTGATCATCGCCAGCGACGTGCTGTACGAGCGCGATCAGGCCGAGTTGATCGGCGAGGTCATCGCTCGTCACGCCTTCGACGATGCGCAGGTGCTGATCACCGATCCCGGCCGCGGCAACAGCGCGCGTTTCACCCGCCTGATGCTGGCGCAGGGCTATTCGGTGGAAGAGCGGCGCTGCCCGATGAACGACACGGACCTGCCTCCGCATCGCGGGCGCTTGCTGCATTACAGCCGCGGCGCAGGCGGCGGAAACGGTAACCCGCCGTCGTAAAGGCCCACGCTCGATCGGGCTCGACGCGGCGGTCCATCACGGTTCCGCCGTCTGGGTGCTTCTAGCGATTCACTGCCGGCCCGTTCACACCGACATAGCCGTTCGCGCAGCCGGTCGTGCAGGTCGTCGCCAGCATGTTGTAGACGATGCGGCCGGCGTTGGTCTTGGAGCGGAAGTGGCCGACGCCGTTGCTGGTGTCGCCGCCGCCGGCGTTGTAGGGGCTGCCGTCGCTCCAATCCCAATCGTAGGCATAGGCGGTGCTGCCCACGCCGATGTCGACTTGCGCCTTGACGTTGCTGGCGGGGTTGAACAGCGCGCCGCTGCTGCAACCGGCCGAGTAGCTGGTGGTGAAGCACTGCACCTGGTCGTGCAGACCGGCAGTGATCGTGTAGAACGCGATCCCGCTGTACATCGCCGGCACGGCGCGAAGGCTGTTGCTGCCGCTGCCGGTCCAGCGGTTATAGCCGTAGTAGGCGACGCCGCTGCTCGGGTAAAGGCCGAAGGTGTAGTAGTCGTACGGAAAAACATAGGCCTCGGCATTGCAGGTCGGCGCATACGGCGATTGATAGCCGGTGCTGAGGCAGGTCTGCAGGCCGCGCAGCCCGCCGCCGATATTGACGAAGCGGCGCACGCTGGCCTGATAGCCGTAGTAGCGCAGCATCGCCAGGGACATCGACGAGCCCAGCGAATGGGTGACGATGTCGACCTGGCCGCGGCCGGTGTAGGTCTTGACCTTGTCGATGAAGGTCTTGAGGATCTGGTACTTGGCCGGCTGATGATAGTTGTACTGCGGCGAGCTGCGTTCCTCCGCATCCAGATAGGTCACGCCGAACAGCTCGCAGTCGTTGTAGCCGCGCGCCTTGAGCTCGTCGTACATCGAATGGGCCGGTGTGGCGTAGCCGGTGACCGCCGCCGGCGGCATGTCGAAGCTGAGCGCGCTGTCGCCGTTGCCGGAGACGAATACGACCGGCGTGCGCGTGGCGATGCAATCGCCGCCGCCGAAGCCGCCGCTGCCCACGCCGGGGCTGAAACCGCCCGCGTACTGAGAAGCCGTGCCTTGGCAGGTGTAGCCGTTGTTGCTGCCGCAATCCAGCGCCCGAGCGGTGGAGGGCGCCAGCAAGGCGAGCGCGCCCAGCATCGGCAGCAGGGCCGATAGGGTCAGGCCCGCGGCGCGGGTCGAATCGAAGGCGGAATCGGACGGACCGTGGCAAACCCACTTCAGCGCGGTGCGGAGCATGAGTGCTTCCCTCCCCAGGGTTTCGGCTCGACGGCGACGAACGCCGGATCGGGCCGATGCTGGACCTGTGGGGTGAGCTTGGGTATTGCACCTATGGGCGATGCCGGGCAGCGATGCGAGGCCAGGTTCGCCTTTCGAGCAAAAGAGAAAGGGGCGCAGCGAATCGGCTCGCTGCGCCCCTCCCGGTACGGCCGGCCATCAAAGCCCGGACCGTATCCGTCGCGCCGCCGAAGCGGCGGTATTCATCAGAACTGCAGGCTCCACGAGTCGATCTTGCCCACGTCGGCGCGGGCGTTGTCGTTGACCAGCAGCTTCCAGGTGCCGTTGGCCGCTTCGCTGGAAGCGTTCACGGTATAGGTCTTGATGATGTTGTCGGCGCTGCCGCCGCCGCGGTTGTGCAGGGTGTAGCGGGTGCCGTCCGGCGCCACCAGGTCGACGCGCAGGTCGCCGATGAAGGTGTGCTTGATGTCGACCGCTACTTTCAGCGTGGCCGGCGCATTGCCGGAGACGCCGCTGACGACGATCGGGCTTTCCACGCTGCGCAGGTCGAGGATCGGGTAGTCGCCGGCGTTCTCGAAGAACGTCTTGCCGCTCACCGCGACCTGCTTGCTGACGCTGTGGCTGGCGCCGTCGTTGTCGGTCACCGTCAGGGTGACGGTGTAGGTGCCGTTTTCGAGATAGGTATGTTCGGGATGGGCCTGGGTCGATTGGCTGCCGTCGCCGAAGTCCCACAGATGCGAGGCGATGACGCCGTCGCGGTCGGTCGAGGTATCGGTGAAGCTGACCTTGAGCTCGGCGGCGGCCAGGCTGAAGTCGGCGACCGGCGGGTACAGCACCTTCAGTTCGTCGGCGCCGATGTCGACCGTGCGCACGCCGTCGCCGTTGCCGTCGATGACGCGCTTTTCGCCGTCGATGTCGGTTTCGGGCAGGAAATCGGCGGTGGCGCCGGCGTCGACGGCGGGCGAGCCGGCGGCGATGTGGTAGTTGCCGATGGTGGGGGCGACGAACAACGGGTCCGCGGAAAGGTTGCCGTTGATGCCGGTCTGGTCGGCGACGCCGACGTAGTTGCTGGTGTTGTTGAAGACCAGGTTGTTCTTGAACAGCGGATGGTTCGCCGGGGTGCCGTTGGTGATCTCGAAACCGACCGCGTTGCCGGCCAGGATGTTGTTCTGGTACAGGTGCAGGGTCGAGTTGACCTGGGCGCTGACCTTGATGCCGGTGCGGTTGCCGACGATGGTGTTGTTGGACACCTGCGGGCTGTTGCCGCTCGGCAGGGTCATGGTGATCGCGCGGCATGGGTTGTCGACGATCAGGTTGTTGACGATGTCGGGCGACGAACCGTTGACGAAGGTGATCACGCCGGACAAATGCTGGGTGTCGCAACTGTTGTTGCGGAAGATGTTGCGCTCGATCAGCGCCGAGGAGCCGTTGCCGCCGATGGCCGCACCGTAGCCGCCCGCGGTCTGGGTGTTGGTGTCGAAGATGTTGCCGACGATGCTCGGCGAGGCGGCCAGGATGTCGATGCCCGCGCCGAAGCTGGCGCGGCCGTTCTTGACGGTGAAGCCTTCCAGGCGCGAGGCCGGGCCTTCGCCGCTGTCGAATACCAACACGTTGCCGCTGTTGCCGCCGTCGATGATGGTCGTCGCCGGGCCGCCCTCGCTGATCACGGTGATGGCTTTGCCGTCGTAATTGAGGCGTTCGGGATAGCTGCCCGGCGATACCAGCACGGTGTCGCCGGCGACGGCGGCGTTGATGGCGGCCTGGATGGTCGGGTAGTCCGCCGGGACCCGCAGGGTGGTCTGCGCGGCGGCGGGCAGTGCCAGCGACAGCGCCAGCGATGCGAGGGCGGTCTTTTTCAATTGCGTATGCTTCATACCAACTCCTTGGTGTGATGATCGAGAGGCTTGCGATGACGCGCCGTGCCCCGATTGCGCGAGCGGACGCGCCCCAGGCCGCTGTGCGGCTGCGGACGTTCGTTTCGGCACGATCGAGAGACCCCGGGGCGACAGGACATGGCCGGCGAGCGAACCGCTTCGGTCCGGGGCATGTCCTCGTGCACTGTAAGGCAGGGGTGTCGCAGGGGATGAGCCGATGGGTAGGCGCTCGTGATCGATTCCATCGTCGCTTCCGTGATGGCGGCGCGGTCGCTGTGGCTGCGCGGCCGCAGCTCGCGCCGCTCCTATCTCCGGGGCGTTGCTGACTTGAGGCGATAAAAAAGCCGGGCTCCATGGGAGCCCGGCTTGGTTCGCTTCCAGTGCGTGGCGGTTTACTCCGCGGCGCGGCACTTGGTCAGCTTGAGACCCTGCACGACGGTGCCGACCTGGCCTTCGTTCGTGCACTCGAACACCAGGGTCGAGGATTTCTGGAACGGCTGGATCTCGTTGCCCTCGAACTTGGCCTTCAGCGCTTCCTGCTCGGCGACTTCGAAGGCGGTGTCGAACACCGCGCCGTCCTCGGCGATCGCGCCGAAGTAGGTGCCGCCGGGCTCCGAGCCCATGCGCATCAGCTGACCCGAGAAGGCCAGACGGCGTCCGTCGTACTTCTTCCCCGCGGCCTCGGGGTTCGCGGCGTATTCGGCGGCGATTTCGTTGTAGCTCAGCACGGTGGTCTGTGCATGGGCGGAAAGAGCGCACAGGCCCAGGATGGCCATGGCCGCGAGGGCCGCCGGTCGAACATGCATATCGATCACCTCCGTATGTGGGCGCGTAGGCTCGATAAGAATGTCGATGCTGTCAAGTTTCGTGCGGCAGCGACTCCGGGCACGAGGCGGTCTCGGCGACCGCGTAGTAACGGGTCAGCCGCACGTCCAGGGCCAACGAGTCCGGCCGATAGGGACGGACCTCGCCGCAGTGGCGCACGGAGGCCAGGTCGAAGCGTTCGTACACGCTGCGATGCAGCGGTGCGCCGCGCGCCTCGATCCGCGACTTGGCTTTCCAGGCGATGCGCCACCCCTGCGGGACCCAGTCCGGGTAACGATCGAGCATGCGCTGGATCTCGCAATGTTGCATGCCGGCCGCGGAAGGGAATAGGTGCAGGCGGCTGCGATCGACCAGCAGCGGGTGCGGCAGTTCGGCGGTCTGTTCCAGCATCCACGACAGGGCGATGTCGGACAGCCGCGATTCGTCTTCGTCGTAGCTGCCGCCGATGTCGGAATGGCAGCCGGCGAACCAGACCTGGCGCAGCCACTCCGGCTCGCCGGGCTCGTGCGCGACGTGCTGGCCTTTCACGCCCCATTCGACGCGGGCGAAATCGGCGCGGCGCTCGTCGATGGACAGCGCATGGCGTGCGTAACGGACGCGACGGCCGAGCAGCCGGTCGTAGAAGCCCGAACGCCAGCCGGCGAAATGCCAGCGAAAATCGCCCGGGTTCGGAAAGTCGCGGATCGACCGGTAGTGTTGCTTGAACAACTGATAGACGCCGGCCAAGACCAACCCGCCGAGGTAGGGGACGATGTAACGCCCCAGATCGAAGCCGTACAGGACGGCGCAAGGCAGCAGGATGGTCAGCGCGACCAGCAGAGACACCATGACGAAGCGCAGCAGGCCCTTGGCCCCGAGCGCGGCAACGGTGTCGAACACGCCGATGAAATACGGCACGACGTTCGACTGGCCGTCGATATCGCAGCCGTACTTGAGGCGGAAGCGCCGGGCTTTCTCCTTGCGTTCGGGCTCGTACTTGCCGCGGTCCTTGCCGGCGCCGTGCTCGTAGACCTGCAGTACCGCCTCGCGCGCGACCCGCATCAGGCCGCGTCCGTAACGCGGGATCGGCTTGCCGTCCGCGCCGTGGGTGGGCACGCCGCACAGATTGAGCACGCCGCCGACGCAGCGCGCGGTGTAGGCGCCGCGGCTGAAACCGAACAGATAGATGCGGTCGCCGGGCTCGTAGTGTTTCAAGATCGCCGCATAACATTCGACGATGTTGGTGCTGATGCCGGTGCCCATCGCCGAGCTGAAGAACTTGCGCAGGGTGCGCAGGAAACGCAGGCGGACGTGGCCGGCATCGGCGTCGGTGCCCAGGCCGGCGTCGTAGAAGGCGACTTGCTCGGCCGGGTCGATCGGGCTCTCGGGGCCGTTGCGGGTGGCCCGGTACAGTTTGTAAACGTTGCTCAGACGCTGGTCGGGCCGCAGCCCACCGGCCTGTCCGGTGCCATCGGCGAAGATGAGGATGTTTTTCGATCGGTCCACGGCCGACATTGCGATCTTCCCTGTAGCCCTGTGGCTATGGGTAGGCAACGTGGATCGGGGCGCAGGTCGGCCATGGACCCGCGATCGGGGCCGGCGGCCGCATCGGCAGCGCGCCGGCCCGCATGCGCAGCGGTCACTGCTTGGCGTCGTCCTTGGCCAGCGGTCGCACGTATTGCAACAGACTGGCCAGGACCTTGCCGGGTTCTTCCCACTGGATCATGTGCGAGGAGTGCTCGAACCACACGCCCTGCTTGTACGGCGCCTTGACCTGGGCCAGCCAGTCCGCGGTCGGTTGCGACGGCGTGGTGTAGTCGTGGCGGCCCATGAACATCACCACCGGGATCGGGAATTCGCGGACCTTGCTGAAGTCGACGGTGACGAATTCCGGCAGCACGCGGCCGAGGCTGAACTCGTTGCCGCCGTTGACCGCGGCGCGGTCGCAGTCGTTGTACTCGGGCGACAGCAGTGGGGCGCGGTAGAAGTACAGCGACTCGTCGCGGTAGGCGGTCATGCCGCCGTAGTACTGCGACCACTTGCGTGCGGCAATGATGCGTTCGCGGGTGATCGGCTGGTCGCCGGGGTAGGGTGCGATCGCCTCCATCTCCTTGACCGCTTCGGTGTTGCCGTGGGCTTTGGCCTGCTGCATGCCGTAGTCGAAGCTGATGCGCTCGTTCTCGCGCACGTTGATGGCCTGGCCCACGCCGAGGTAGGCATGGAACAGGTCCGGCCGCTTCAGCGCCGCGGTCATCGCGACGATGGTGCCCCAGCTGTGGCCGGCCAGCACCACCTTGCGCTTGCCGTAGCGCTTGCGCACGTACTCGGCGATTTCGATGGCGTCGTCGGCATAGCGTTCGACCTGCAGGGTGTCGGCATAAGCCTGCGGATCGTGGGAGGCGAAGGTCTTGCCGGCGCCGCGCTGGTCCCAGTTGACCACGGTGAAGAATTCCTCCATCGGACGCTGGAACTGCCACATCGTCGGGATCAGCGGCGAGGCCGGGCCGCCGTGGGCGAACAGCAGGATGGGGTTGGCCTTGTCCTGGCCGCGCACGTTGAGCCACTGGTCGATGCCGCCGATGCGCACGGCATAGGCTTCCTGGACCCCGTTCGGGGCGACGATGCGGCTGAGGTCTTGGACCACGGCGCGGGCGCGCTCGTAGTCCGAGGTGTTCTTGCATTCCTCGGCCATGGCCAGGCCGGGGACGGACAGCAACAGGGCGAACAAAGCAGGCATCGTCTTCATAGGCAGTTTCCGGATCGGTGGTCGACAGGACGGCGCTGCGAGGCTGGATCGGTGCAGGTTCGACCTGACGGTGGCCGGGTCGATCTTCGCTGCGTGTTCTCGTTGCGTGGTGTAAGTGATGCGGCGATGGCGGAAACGGTTGCGGCGACGGCAGCATGGATCGTGGGGGGGCGAAATCTGGGACGTTCACTGGAGGCCAGCTTTATCCACAGGCCGATGGGTCGATGCCTCATCACCGGATCGAAGAGCGGTTCGGGCGCGTACACGCACGCCGACAGGAAGATAGGCACCCCAGGCGGTGCGCGGGGATGCAGCTGCCGACTTTTGCTCTGGAGATGAGGGCTGCACGCAGACAGCGGCCTCACGGGTTCGCCGTGAGGCCGGTCCGGATAATGGGCGATGGAATGATCGGCGCGGAGCTTCGTGGCGATCGCGCCTGTGCAGTTACGAATCGACCGCGAACGCACCGAAGAGCACGCCGTCGCCGTTGGCGGGCAGCGAGCAGACGACCGAAACGAAGCCCCAGTAGCTGACGCTAGATAGCGGCGCCAGTTGGTCGTACTTGGCCAGGCTCGTGGTGAAGCTGTAGGAACTGAGGAAGTCCCCGTTGTAGTTGTAGGCATAGACCGTGCAACTGGTCGACGCGCCGTTTCTATTGCTGCCGTCGACGTAGAAGTTCTGGCCGGGCCCGGTGACGGGATGTCGGGCGATGGGGCAGATGACGTAGCGCGCGGCGGCGTTCAGATTCCTGACGCCGTAGCTCCAGTAGTCGATATCCAGGGCGTCCGCGGCGTTGTAGTTCTTGCAGGCGCTGCCGTGAGTGCTGACATTCTGGGATGTGGCGGCATCGGCATGGCCGGCGACCGCGCTGGCCAGCAGGCCCGCGCTCAACGACAGGCCGAACATGATTGCTTTGGCTTTCATGAGATCACCTCGTGTGGTCGGTTGACGAACTTGCTGTCCCCCTGTCTCCCCTGTTGCCTCCTGCGCGTAAAGGCGGCAGTGTCGGCCCGAGTCAGTGTTTGGATGCCGTGGCGTCGCTCAGTTCCGGCCCCATCAGATAGAGCACCATCCTGGACTGGCCGTTGCGGCTTACGATGGCCTGGCCCGCCATGCGCGGCAATGCGTCGGCGAACTGTTGCGCCCACAGCGGAAGTTGCTTGTGCAGATGGCCAGAGCCGTCGTCGCTGACTTCTATCCGGCACATACTCGATCGGCATTGAACGTCGTGCGCCGCTTCGCGCATCGCATCGGTTCGTTCGATGGCGTTCCATACGCGCGATGTGGTGTGCGACGCCCAGACCGGATCGACATGCTCGAGCTGGAAAGCGGACTGGAGCCGGGCGATGTAGGCGGCGTGGCGCCGAGAGTCCTGCTCGGCCTGCCTTCTCGCGTCGATGGACAGAACGCCGACCGGACTCTGTTCGGTCGATGCCTGCACGTCGGTCGAGAGGCGCTTCAGGCCGGCCACCTGGGCCTGCAACGCAACCACCTGATCCTGCATACGCTCGATCCGCGCTGCGTCGCTGCCTGCGGTTTGCGAACGCGCCTTCGCCTTCGCTGCGCTCTCTTGGAAGGACGTTGCGGATTCAGGGGCGAGAAGCCGGAGCGCCACCAGGCCAACGGCACTGAGTGCGGCGCAAACCGTCCACAGGAGTAATGAACTTTTCATGGAACAGCATGTACCAGAATCGCAAGCTCAACGCATGTCGCTCAAAAAACGACACCGCCCAAGTTGCGCACCGCCTCGCTCCAGATCGTCGCGACCAGTTTGCGCCGCGAGGTCAGGCCGGTCTTATGGTAGACGCGCTGCCACATTGTACGAATGGTGGATATCGAACAACCCAGCAAGGCGGCGATCTGTTTGTCTTCGGCGCCGCAAACCGCGGCCAGCAACACCGATCGCTCCATCGGGCTCAGTTGCGCGTACTTGCCCCGGGCGGCCTCATGGAGCAGGTCGCTTTGAACGAGGAGACCGATGCGTGCGGTAGCCGACCACATCCGATGTTCGAAGAGTCTGCCGGAGACACCTATCCAACGCATGCGTTCGCATGGACAGGACAGACCGATGCGTCGAGACGGGAGGGAGACTTATATTTGTGATAACGGTCTCCGGCCCGGGGGCGATTCGGATGTCAGCGAATCGGTTCAGGGAACATAACTGCATGTGACGCTCACCGCACTTTGAGCGGCGGAGAACTGCATCTCGTTCGGGGTGGCGGTGCGGCTGGTCCAACTGTCGCTGCGATAGTCGTAGATGGCGTCGAGATACACGGCATCGTCCACGCCGAACTTGATCACGGCGTTGGCGCTGAGCGTGACCGTGAAGCTCTTTCGGTCCTGGCCCAGCGTATAGCTTTGATTGATGACGCCTTCGGAATAGATGGTCCACTCCTGGTCGGCTCTGGTGTCGTTGTAGATAAAAAGAGTCTTGTTTCTGGACATCGGACGCTCCCATCGGCAATCGCGGAAAGGCAGGACGCGCTGCAAGGTTCGCCATCGCCCGCAGCCGCGCCTGGTCGGAACAGGCGCTAAAGCGCCTCGTCCGTTGCCTGTTGGAACGTGGGCCAGGCCGGTGCGTGAACCCGCCGGGGAGTTTCCTCGCGGTCCGCTTGCGTCTGCGATGATGCGGCCGCTGCGGTCCGATCAGTAGTCTTTCAGTTCGCCGAGCGGGATGCGCTGGATGTGCGTGCGCGGTTCGACGCCGCTGTCGCGGTAGTCGTCGGCGGCGCTTTCGTAGGTCACCCAGACTTCGTTGTCGATGACGTTGATGCCTTCGGCGTAATGGTCGAGACGGTAGACGCTCTGCGCATCCTTGGCCGCTTCGAGTCGGAAGTTCGCGCCGTTGCCGGTGAACTGCTGAAAGACCAGCTCGCGCGGCGATTCGTCCTGGCCGCCGAAGGAGGTGCTGAAGAGCAGGCCGCGCTCGGTCGCGGTCACGCCCTGGGCGTAGTAGGGCGTCTCGGCCGGGGCGCTGGGGTTGACGAACTCGCCCTTGGCGCCGATATCGAAACGCACCAGGCTGGGTTTGCCGTCGAAATCCTGTTTGGCCTGGTCCGAGCCGAAGCCGTTCGGGTCGACCGCGAACTGGCCGACATAGGCCTTGCCGTCCTTGACGGTCAGGTAGCTGGCGTTGCTGCCCTCCGGCATGCGGTTGATCCACACCGGCTCGACCGAGCCGCCGTTCTGGGCGGCGTCGACGTCTTCGCGCCGATACACGTAGACCGATTCCGTATCGGCCAGGTACACGAACTTGCCGTCGGTCGCCACGCCGCCGCCCTTGTCCGGCGCGATCGCGCACAGGTTCTCGGCGCTGCCGCCGTCGAGCTTGACGTGCTTGACCTCGGGGCCGCCGTCCTTGTTCTGGATCGACAACAGGACGCCGTCGTCCTTGTTGTAGTAGGTCGTCAGGACTTGCCGACGCTGGGCATCGTAGCCCTGGCCCTGCGGGATGAACTCGCCGACGTGGATCAGCTCCGGGCCGTCGGGCAGGGTGGGGCGAGCGGATTCTTGGACGGGAGCCGACGTCTGGGGAATCCAGGCGCTGCCGCTGGTGCCGGAGACGTGCATGGGAAGGCTCCTCTCGCCGACAGGCACTGCCGATGCGGGCACTTTAGGCCGCGCCCGCCGCGGGCACAGCTAGGGTTGCCCCTATCGAAACGTCATCTTCAACGCGGTTTCTTGATACCGGTCGTAAAACAGGCAAGGATTCAGGCCCGATCCGCCGGTTCTGGGGCGGGCACGACTACATGACGACGGGAGAGGCGAACATGGAAACGCAGGAACTGCACCGCGGCCGTTTGATCGATCACATCCAGTTGGTGGTGCGCGACATCGAGGCGAGCCGCAAGTTCTACACCGCGGTCTTCGCCGCCTTGAAAGTGCCGATAGCCGGTAGCGGCGACGATCATTTCTGGGCCGACGAGTTGTTCGTGTCGACCGCCGACAGCCCGGCCGCCCAAGGCAGCCTGACCGGGCGCCATCACCTCGCGTTCCAGGCGCAGGACTGGGCGATGGTCGATGCCTTCCACCGCGCCGCGATGACCAACGGCGGCAAGGACAACGGTTCGCCCGGAGGCCGCGACTATCACCCCGGTTATTACGCCGCGTTCGTGCTTGACCCGGACGGCAACAACATCGAGGCGGTGTATCACGGCGAAGCCGAGCGCAGCGCGCCTTCGGTGAAGATCACCTTCTGAAGCGCACCACCCGGCCCGCAGCGCACACGGCGGGGTTTGCGGCGATGGCGCGGATATCGCGCCATCGCCGCATTCAAGCGAAACCGGTTTCCCGTCCGGAAAACCCGGGCGAGCGCTTGCGATGAATGCGCGTTCGTGCAGTGCGGCGCACGCGGCTCGATGAAGTTTCAAACAGCGAAAATCACGCATCGTGAATACGGGCTAATGTGCTTTGTGCGCAGCGTATGCGCCGTCGATTCGCAGGGGATGAAATCTCGATACGCGACTGACATCGAATACATCTGCAGCGACTCGCTGCCATATGACGATTCGAAATGAAGGAAGTGCAGGAGCAGTCTCACCGCAAGTGAGCAACTGCGCTGCGATCGCACGACAGCGTTGTTGACGAACCCTAGAGTCGGGACATCGCATCACTCAGGGTGGCCGATGCGAACGAGAAAGCACACTGCGCTCGATGCCGGATCTGTCGTTGCGGACAGGGCATGCACGCCACCCCACATTCGACGAGAGCGATACGATGAAGGCGATTTCTAAAGCACGACTGGGGTTGTTGGCCTGCTGTATCGCAGCGGCCATCGGCGGCACGGCGACGGCCGGCGGGCGCGATGCGAACGCCGCTGCCGGGTTGAGCGGCCAGGACCTGGTGTATTCCTACGACGAGATGTTCGACTTCGACACCGCGGCCTATCTGGCCAAGCACGCGCCGCATCTGGTGCGGCACAGCGAGTCGATTTCGCACTGGGCCGGTTACAGCAGCATCAGCCCGAAGGTGTTGATCGCGCTGATGGAGCAGCAGAGCGGCGTGGTGTCGCGTCAGCGCGCCAGCGCCGATGCCATGCGCCGTCCGTTCGGCAAGCTGTCGACGGCGAAGGATTTCAATGGCCAGACCCGCGAGATCGCCACGGCCTTGCGCCAGGCTCTGTACGAGCAAGAAGACGCGTCGCTGGCGCCGCAAGGCCGCGTGCCGCTGGCGCGCAGCAATCCCTTGCAAGCCCTGTACCTGCAGGCTGGCGAGAGCCAGGCCAGTGCCGCGCTGCGCGGCGATGGCGAGTTCCAGCAGGTCTACGGCCGCTTGTTCAACGAGCCGCGCAAGGCAGTGCCGGCGTCGGCGCGTTTCGCCGATACCAGCGACGTCAACGCCCTGGCCGGGCCGGCCAACGGTTTCCTGCAGTTCCCGTACCCGCGCGGCGCGTCCTGGCATGTCGGCGGCGCGCACACCAACACCGGCTCGGGCAATTACCCGATGTCGTCGCTGGACATGTCGCGCGGCGGTGGCTGGGGCAGCAACCAGAGCGGGAACTGGGTGTCGGCCTCGGCCGGCGGCTCGTTCAAGCGCCATTCCTCGTGCTTCGCCGAAGTGGTGCACAGCGGCGGTTGGTCGACGACCTACTACCACATGATGAACCTGCAGTACGGCACCGGCGCGAGCGTCGCCGCCAACAGCCGTATCGGCAACCCGGCCAACACCCGCGCCCAGGCGCTGTGCAACGGCGGTGCCTCCACCGGCCCGCACGAGCATTGGTCGCTGAAGTACAACGGCAGCCACTATCACCTCAACGGGGTATATCTGTCGGGCTTCCAGATCACCGCGCTGGGCAGCAGCTACGACACCAACTGCAGCCGCTTCTATCTGAGCAAGAACGGCTCGCGTTATTGCTCGGGTTATTTCACCAACCCCTGAGCGAAGCCGCGCATCCGGCGAGCTCGTCGCCATCGCGAACGAGCCCGCCGGGTGGATTTTCGCGTCCGCCCGAAGCCGACGCGGCTTCGGGCGGATCCGTTTGCGGCGCCGTGCCCGACGAAGCGCATCGAGGCTTCAGCGTTTTTTAGCCGCTGCCGGTCTGACCGCCATCGCCGGCTTGGCCTTGCCGGCGTAGCCGCGGTTGAGGCATTGCCAGGTGATGCGACCGACTTCCTCGCCTTCGAACAGTTGGCGGATGGCGATGCTGGCGCCCTGCATCTGTTCGGGCTTGGCGCCGCGCACCAGGAAGCGCGCCGGCAGGCGCGCGCCGCGCGGCAGCGGCAGGCCGCACAAAGGCAGGCGCGGCAGGCCCGGCAAGGCGATGGTGGCGCGATCGCCTTTACGCGGTACATCGACCTTCCAGGGCACCCGGGCACCGATGCGTCGGGCGAGGTCGCGCGGCAGTTCCAGGTGCACCGTGACGCCCTTGGGCAAGCGCCGCACGATCTCGAAATCGAAGGCGCGGGCGCGATCGGGCGTGCCGGTGATCAGGAACGGCAACGACAACCAGGCCTGCGGATCCGGCGGCGGGTCGACGACGTTGAAGTTGCGCCAGGTGATGTTGTTGTGGGCGCGGATGTAGTCGCGGAAGGCATCCCAGTCGAAGTTGGGCGGACCGGGCGGCAGCGGCGGCGCGGCGTCGCTCGGATGGTCGAGGCTGGCGACGAAGCAGTAATGGCCGGGCGCGGGGATGTCGGCTTGCGGCCAGGTGATCGCATCGGCGACCACCAGGGTGTCGCCCATCGGCACGTCGACCGGCGCCGAGGTGCCGATCAGGTTCCACAGGTCCGGGGTCAGCAAGGTCGCGACCGGGCTCCAGTACACCGTCGCGCGGACGTCGTCGGCATCGGCGGCACCGCGATTGCGCATGCGCACGTAGAGGAAATTGTCCTGCCCGGTTTCGGCCTCGTGGCCGAGGGTGTTGCTGTTCTCGGTGCCGCTGCCTTCGCCGAAGGCCGCATCGGGGTTGGCCACCGCGGTCGGGCGCAGGATCACGTCGGGGCTGGAGCTGATGGCGCCGGTGGACGGCACCACGCCGCTGTCGCCGACGGCGTCGCGCAGGTAAACATCGGGCACCAGGCCCAGGGTGTCCTCGATGATCGCGCGCAGGTCCGGCATTACGCCGATGGCGCCGGCCACGCCGCCGCCCTGCGGGGTATTGATCGCCGGGTCGGACAGCAGGCTGCGCATCTGCCCCGGCGACAGGCGCGTGCCGGTCGTCGCGGCGTACATGCCCTGGGTGACGAGCGCGGCGCCGGTGACGATCGGCGAGGCCGAACTGGTGCCGTTGAAACCGGCGGTGTAGGTGCGGTTGTCGTCGCCGCCGCCGTTGTCGAGATCGCCGTAGGCGCAGGTGGTGACGTTCTCGCCCCAGGCATAGCAGTCCACGCGCGAGCCGAAGCTGGAGAAACCGGCGCGGTTGTGCGGCAGCGCAGACAACGCCGCGCCGACCACGATCGCGCCGGAATCGCGGAAATCGGCGCTGGCGCGGTTGAATACCTGGAAACCGCCGCCGTCGGTGTAGGCGTCGAGGTCGTTACTGCCGTTGCCGGCGGCTTCGACCACGATCACCCCCAGGGCGCTGGCCAGGCGGATCGCATCGAAATCGGCGTTGTCGACTTCCGTCAGGATGGCGCCGCCGCGTTGCACTTCCAACAACAGCACGTCGCCGACCGCCATGCTCGGCAGTGCGGCGACGATCGCATCGGCCACGTGCAGGTTGGTGTCGGTGCCGGCGTCGTAATGCGAGGTCACCCGCACCGAGCCCACGTCCGGGGCGATGCCGACCACGCCGAGGGTGTTGTCGATGCCGGCGATTTCGCCGAGCACGGCGGTGCCGTGATTGCCCTTGTAGGTGCTCACACCATCGCGGTTGTCGCCGAAGATCAGGCTGGGCGCGTGCCCGACCAGGTCTTCGTGGCCGAGGAACCAACCTTGTTCGAGGTCGACCACGCCGATGCCGCCGCCGGTGCCGTTGGCCTGGGTCCAGGCCCAGCGCGCGTCGATACCGGTCGGAGCGGCATCCAGGTAGTCCTGGCCGGCGCAATACGGGTCGTCGGCGTCGTTGACCGGTTCGGTGACTTCGAGTTCGCGGTAGGCGTCTGCGATTTCGGCGAGCCGGCGCAAGCGTGCGACCAGGGCTTCGGCGTCGTCGGGACGATGGCGCAGATCCAGGCGCCAGTAACCGGTCAGGCTGCGCAACGGCGGAAACGGCGATTGCGCGGCGCGGCGCTCCATTTCGATCAAGCGCTTGGCATCGACGCTGCGGATCACCGGCCGGGTCGATTCGACCGTCGCCTCTTCCAGCAACTTGGACAGCGCCACCAGCTTGTGCTTGCGTGCGAGGCTGCGCAGGTCTTTGTCGGAACCCGGCGCAATGCGATCGGACAAACGCAGGATGACGAAGCCGCTGTAGCGCGGCGTCGGCGAAGCGGTGGGCGGATGTTGCGGTGGACGCGTCGGACCGGCCGCGCAATGCGGCGCGGGCGTGCAGTGTCTGGATTTCATCGGACCTCTCCTGGTGGCGACCGCAGTCCTGCGCGCTGGTTGGCGATGACGCATGCGGACGTCCGTGTTTCTGCGGCCGGTGAAACAGGGCGAGCCGAGCAGTCCAGTGAAGCCGGCCGTTCTCCGCGGCCGCCGAAGAGACGCTGCGCGCGGCTCCTCACCGGAAGCGAACGCCAAGACCCGAAGCGGGCGGCCAAACCGGGCCTGTCCTCGGCCGGCGGAGATCCGCATTCCTCGACGCAACACCGTCGCACTCGCACCTGCGAAGCCTGTGCTCCGGAAAAAGCAAAGGCGGCCGTAGCCGCCTTTGCGCCGTGCCTATGGCGGAACGACCGCCGCCACGCATGCCGTCACGGCGGCAGCTTGGTGCCCTGGTCGGCGATCGCGAGCCACTTGCGGCCGTCGTGGCTGTAGGTGACGCCGGTCAGGGCTTTCTGGCGATAACCGATACGCGGGATCTCGTAGACGGTTTCGTACAGGATGTAGGCCGAGTTGCAGCCGTCGACCACGCGATAGCGTTCGGTCCAACTCCACTTGGCTTCGCGGTTGGTGAAGTGGCCGGCCAATGCGGTCATGATCGCGTCGATGCCGATGCGCACGCCGCCGCTGTCGAACACGGTGATGGCGCGTTCGTCGTGGATGGCGCGGAAGGTTTCGGCGTCGTAGTCGCGGAAGGATTCCATGTCGGTGCGCTGGGCGACGTCGAACTGGCGGGCGCAGATGCGGGTGAGGATGTCGCCGACCCAGCCGGACGCGGCGGGTTGCGGGGCGCTGCTTGCGGCTGCGTTGCTTGCAGGGGCCGCGGCGAACGCCATAGGGGCGGTGGACAGGGCGAGCATGGACACGGCGATCAGCGCCGACGTGCGGGCAGAGCGGGGAGTGCGGTGGGTCATCGTCTTGTCTCGGTGGTTGGGACGATGGCGACCTTAGGTGCGCCAGCGGTTCCAATGGAGGCCCAATCGGTTGACGAGCGATGGAGCCAATTTGCGACCTGGGAGGAAGATGTTGAACGATTCCTTCGAGCCTGCGTTTGCACTCGCGTCCGTCGTGGCATGGATTGCCGGTTGCAGCGTATTTCCTGCACTTTCGCCGTGCTCCGGTTGTTCCGTCTGCGCGCTTTCGACAAGGCGGTCTGACCGGAGTCAGCCTGCTTCCACGTTGAATGAATCGGCGGGCTCGATCGGCGAGGGTATGTTCCTCGGTGCCGTTCGGTCCCGCGCCGAATGCAGCGACGCGGTCCCGAGGTTTCGGCCCCGGGCCATCCGTGCGTGCGTCCGCGCCGCAAGCGTCCGCGAGAGCGAGAGCGATGGCCGCCGGGCCGAATCGGGCGCGGCATTCATTGCAGGGTTCCGCGGATTTCGCTGCGGAGCAGCGTCGTGACTCAGCCAGGGGGCGGGATGAACACGCAAGTCGAGGAGCGTTCGCGGACGTTGGTGGTACTGCTGCACGCCTATATGCACACTGCGGCCAGGCTAGAGTCGGTGCAAGCCCTGGTGCGCGGCGCCTGGCCGGATGCGGAAATCTATTGCCCGGAGCTGCCGGCATCGCGCTTGTCGATGGCGGATCCAAACGAGATCGTCGCAGGCTTGTTGACGGAGATCGATCGCAAATACGCCCAGGCCTACGCTCAGGCCACGCCCTACGGCAATATCGTGCTGGTCGGGCACAGCCTCGGCGCGCTGCTGGCGCGAAAACTTTACGTGGTGGCCTGCGGCGAAGTCGAAGGCGCTCCGTTCGAGGCCGTGTTCAAGCCGGCATCCGCCGACGAAGCGGCACTCGTTCCGGCGCGGCCCTGGGCCGGCTGCGTGTCGCGGATCGTGCTGCTGGCCGGCATGAACCGCGGTTGGCGCGTGTCGCATCACCTCAGCCTCGCCAACGCGCCGGTGTGGAGCCTGGGCAGCTTGTTGTGCCATGTCATCCATGCCTTCAGCCGGCGCTGGCCCTTGGTCTTCACCTTTCGCCGCGGCGCCGAATTCATCACCCAATTGCGCATCCAGTGGTTGCTGATGCGCCGCCGCGCCAGCCGCACCGGTCCATCGATGCAGGGCGATGCGAGTGCGCCGGCCGCGCCCGGCAGCGCCTTGACGATCCAGTTGCTGGGTTCGCGCGACGACATGGTTGCGCCCGAAGACAACGTCGATCTCGTCTCGGGAGGCGATTTCGTTTACCTCGACGTGCCTCATTCCGGGCATGCCGACATCATCGACATGGCCGACCCGATCGTCGGCGCGGGCCGCACCCGCGCCTTCGTGCTGGCCTTGCAAGCCGACAGCGCGCAACTGCGGCGCGAAGCCGTGGTGCCGTCCGACGAGCGTTTCGCCGCGCCCGACGAGAGCATCGAGCGCGTGGTCTTCGTCATGCACGGCATTCGCGACGTCGGCTACTGGACTCACAAGATCGCGCGCCGCATCAAGCAACGCGCCGGCGACCGCCTGGCCACCTGGGCCACCGAGACCTCCAGCTACGGCTATTTCCCGATGCTGCCGTTCCTGTTCCCGTGGTATCGGCGACAGAAAGTGGAATGGCTGATGGACCAGTACACCGAAGCCCTGGCGCGTTATCCGAACGCGAGCTTTTCCTATGTCGGACACAGCAACGGCACCTATCTGCTGGCCCGCGCGCTGGAGCTGTATCCCTGCTGCCGTTTCGATCGCGTCGTGTTCGCCGGCAGCGTGGTGCGCCGCAGTTACGACTGGCGGCGCTTCCTCGACGGCAAGCGGCCGAGGGTCCGGGGCGTGCTCAACTTCGTCGCCACCGGCGACTGGGTGGTGGCGTTCTTCCCGAAATTCTTCCAGTTCTTCAGGCTGCAGGACCTCGGCAGCGCCGGACACGACGGCTTCCTCCTCTCGCAACCGGATGCCGGCGTCAGCCAGGTGACCTACGTCAAAGGCGGGCACGGCGCGGCGATCGTGGAGTCGGTATGGAACGTGATCGCCGGCTTCGTCGTCGACGGACGCGTCGACATGGACGAGATCCAGCCGGTGCCGAGGCGGCAGAATGTGTTGGTCAAGGCGCTGGGGTTATTTCCGCCGTTGGTGTGGCTGGTGTTGATCGCGGCGGCGTATTTTCTTTGGCAGGGCATTGCGGCGGCGATCTGCCTGCTCGGCATGGCGCCGGCGACGCAGGCCTTCGTCACCGGCTTCTCGTTCGCGCTGTATCTGTTGCTGCTGTGGTTGGTGGTGACGCGGGTCTAGTCCCTGCTTCACTACGGACGGCTGCGAACGGGCGTGCTTGCCCAAGCGTGTTTGCCAAAACGTGCTTGCCCAATCGGGCGGCTGTCGCGCGGGAGGACGCGTCCGCGCCGCTCGACGGCCCACCGAGTTACCATGCACGGCGGCCGCAGGCTGGTTTCCTTTCCGCGGCTCCTCAAGGGCTCGCGCATCGTCCACGGGCACCGATCCCGTCCCGCTGGATACCCCGGCGGCACGGCGTCGTGTCGGTGCGGGGATCCCGACCCGGCCGCGCAAGCATCGCTCCGGTTCCCCACGGGTGGCGCTCAGGCGCCGCTGCGCATCGGACGCATCTCTCATCAGCAAAAGGACATTGTCTTGAAGAAACTCAATCGCCTCGTTTCGATCTGCTTGTTGGCCTTCCTCGCTGCCGCCTGCAGCAGCGGTGGACGCAGCACCATGACCGCCGAGGAATACCTGGAGCAGAACGTCTCGGTGTGGAACTCCGCCAGCACGCCCGCGGTCCGCTGGCTCGGCGGCGATCGCGCCGACGAGTTCAGCAAGGTGCTGCAGACGCGCAAGGGCATGAGCCGCTATCAGCCCCAGTTCGCCGGCCTGCGCCGCGAGCTGGCCGCCAACACCACGGTGACGCAGGCGTTTCCGCCGCCGGAGGACGCCGCTGCGCTGCACGCGAGCATGCTCGACTACCTCAAGAGTGTCGACGCAGCGTTCGCCAAGCTGGAAGAAATGGGCAAGCTGCCCGACGGTTACAGCGATCAGCAGTTCGGTTCGCTGGGCACCGACATGGAGCGCCTGATCGGCGATGTGGATAGCAAGGCCATCGCCTGGAATGCGGCGCAGGAGGCCTACGCCAAGCAGCACGGCGTCACTTTGCGCGAAACCGGCGGCTGATCGGTCCGGCCTTGGGTTCGGTGCGCATTTCGATAAAGAAAGGCCCGCCATTCGGCGGGCAGGCGCACTTCGATTAAGAAAGGCCCGCCATTCGGCGGGCCTTTGCGTTCAAGCGCTATGGCAGGGCTTGGAGCACCAATAGCAGCCGTTGGTCTGGGCGAAGTAGCGTTTAGCCGCGACCACCGCCGATTGGCAATGCAGGTAATACCCCAGATCTTGTTTGTTGAACGGCACGAACGGGCAGTCGGAGCGATGCACCTCGTGGTTTCCGTTCGGCTGTGCGTTGCGGTTCACGTAATAGACGTACATGGCGGCCTCTGCGATCCCATGGCATTCCCGAATGCCTGGATACGTCACCTGCATCGCAATGCCTGCGACGATGAGCCCTCGGACCGCCGGGCGCGATGCAGGCCCGGAACCGGAAGCGTACAGCAGTGCGCCGCCATTCTTGCTTCACACCCTTGCGGCAGGCCCCGCCGGAGCCTGCCGCTTATGGCCTGCCTGGTTTACGGTTTGGCGATCGGCGTGGTGGTGTCGGCGCTCAACCGCCATTGACCGCGCACCCGCGCCCAGTTGGCGACATCGATCGCGTGCAGGGTGATGCCGGCCGAGGGAATGGTGAATTCGATGCGGTCGACGACCACGGCGCTGGAGCATTGGCTGATCGTCTGCGCCAGCAGGGTACGCTTGAACACATACTCGTTGGCCATCACCGCGCGATAGAAGGCAGTGATCGCCGGCTTGCCGTTGAGCACCTGGCCGAGGCTGTTGACCTGGACCGCATCTTCGGCGAAACCGGCCATGAAACGATTGAGATCGCGCCGGGCGAAGGCATCGCCAAGCGCTTCGGAGGTGCGTTCGAACTCGCGTTCGCAGTGACGGTGCTGCGCCGCCATCGGGTCCTGCGCCGCCGCGGCGAACGGAGTCAAACCGGACAACGCGAGCGTCATGCCGAGAGCGGCCATCGAAGTACGACTCTTCATGTTCGGTCCTTGCTGGAGTGGTTGGAGACTGAACGTTATCGAAGGCGTTCGCGCGACGATGTACCCGGATCGCGAAAGGAACTGACCGAGTTGCTCAATGCGCGATGCGTCGTTGAGCGTGGTGAGCCGACGGCGAAGAGTTCCTTTGTCTGATGCATTCCTCCTCTGGAGTTCGGGGGCCGACGCGATTCCCTCCGCGAAGAGCTTCCCCTTTGATGAGGGGGCAGGGGGATCGGCTCTCGATCGAAAGAGCCGGCCGCTCGGATGCCAATAGCGAAGCCCCGCGCTGTGCAGCGAGATCGAACGTCCTTGCGCTGTCGGAAGCCACGCTCCATCGCAGATCGCCACCCCGGAATCATGCGTCCGGTCACAATTTTTATGGCCGATCCCTCGCCGATGTGGATGCGAAGGCGACATCGTGGCCGGTCGTCGGACCCCATTGCGTGCTGTGGTGGCGAGAGCGGTGCGGTCGGCTGCTCGCATCTGCCTACCGAGAGGAAAAATCCGATGACCACCGATTCCACGAACGCATCCACCCAAGCGACGCTCGACGCAACGCTGACGATCGCACTCGCCGTAGCCTCGAAGGCCGCTTACGACTACTACCAGGGCCAGCCGTTCCAGTCGCCCGAGGGCTATCAGCAGATCGACGCGTGGACCGGTTGGGACGCCTTCCTGATCAGCGGCTCGGAAGAGAAGTACGGGCTGGTGTTCCAGTCGATCGCCGACCCCGGCACCTTTATCTTCGCGTTCCGCGGGACCGACTCGGACATGGACATCTACGAGGACGTACGTTTCCTCACCACCGAGTTCGTGCCGAGCAGCGGCACGGTCGCGCCGACGCCGCATGTCGCCTCGGGCTTCTACAGCATCTACGACGACAAGGGCGGTTCGATGGCCCAGTCGATGCGGCAGCAACTGTTCGCCTTGTTGGCCAAATACACGCCGAGCGAGCTCTACGTCACCGGTCACAGCCTGGGCGCCGCGCTGAGCCAGTTGTTCTCGCTCGACCTGGCGGTCAGCCAGCCGATGAGCACGACCAACATCAATTTCTCCAGCCCGATGGTCGGCACCCTCGACTGGCAGACCGCCTATAACGCCAGCATCCCGGCGGCGAACAGCATTCGCGTCTACAACTATTGGGACTACGTGCCGACGCTGCCGCCTAGCGACCTGGGTTTCCATGCGGTGGGTTCGGCGTTCCAGACCGCTTTCTACGTCAAAGGCGAGTGGTTTCCGCACGAATTGTCGCGGCACTCGGTGGTCAACCTGACCACGGTGCTGAGCCACGCCTTGCCGGCGAATCCGCAGCAGTGGGTCGGCCAGTTCCCCGATTACATCCAGCCCAAGTGGACGATGCTGAGCAAGCTGCCGCCAGCCGGCGGCGACGTCAGCTGGGTCGACAAAATCGGCGAGCACATGCGCTTCGAGCGCTCGTTGCGCGCGGCCGCCTGAGCCGCCCGCAGCCGGAAGGATGCGGCGGGCCCCGGGGCCCGTTGCATCCACCGGCGGCCTCGATCGCGCCTACGCGTCTTGACCGGGCCTTGTCGGGCGGCGGGTATAGTGAGGCCTCGTTTCCCCGAGGCCCTCGCCATGCAAAACCTGCCCCGTTTCGCCCTGTTGCTGACCGCCATGATGGCCTTGGCCGCCTGCGCCACGCCGGCCGACACCACGCCCGCCGATAGCGCGGCCAGCCTGACCCCGAAGATCGGCATGCCGAACCCGGCCTCGGTGCATTGCAAGGACCTGGGCGGCACGCTTGAGATCCGCACCGGCAAGGACGGCGGGCAATTCGGTGTATGCACCTTGCCCGACGGCAAGGTCTGCGAGGAGTGGGCGCTGTTCCGCGACAAGAAGTGCGTGACGCCGAGCGAGTAAGCCCGGCGGTGCCCATGCCGGTCGACACCGGCATGGGAGCCCGGAGCCGGGCGCACACGGCCAGGCGATCCTGGCCGATCCGGCGGGTGGCGCCCCGGGGCTGGTTGCGGACGGCTACGGATGCCCGGCCGATTGGATCGGATGCGGCGGCGCGCTATCGTAGCGGCGAAGGATCGTCTGCACTGGCCACCAAGGAGAGCGCCCGATGTCACGTACCAACGCAACAAGCCTGCTGAGCATGGCTGTCGTCTTGCTGATGGCGTCGCCCGCGAGCGGGGCGCTGGAGAAGGCGCGCATCGACCAGGCCGTCAAAGCCCAGATGGCCATGTTCTACAGCGACGACATCGTCCAGGAGCGTTTCTCCAGTCGTGCGCAAGCCGCCGACCTGGACGGCGACGGCAAGGAGGAAATCCTGTTCCTGGCCACCGCCCGTTGCGTCGGCGCGAACTTCGACTGCCCCAACGAACTCGTCGTGCTGGTCGCCGGCCCGCCGGCGCCGATCGTCTCCGCCTTGAGCCCCGACGAATTGGCGCTGCGCGATGCGGCGGCGCGCACCGGCTATCGCTTCGGCCATAACGAACAGGTCCCGGGCGAAGTCGAACGCATACGCGTCCTGAATCGCCAGGTCGAAGTGTCGTTCCTGGTCAAAGAGGATTCGCCGATCTGCAAGCGTCTTTATACGACCGGGAACGGCGAGCAGAAGGAGACCATCCATTGCCCCGATCCCGGCCGCTATCGTTGGAGCTACCGTTGGACCGGTGGAAAACTGGTGAAAGCCCAGCCCTGACAGCCGCTGTCCAGAAAGCCAATGAATTCATCCATCGAACGTTTCGCCGAGACCGCGCGCGATTCGTTCGCGATCGCTCGGCCGCAAGCCCAGGGTAGGAGCAGCGCAAGCTGCGACCACGGCCATGCGCGCGGCGGCGAAGCGGCCTGCGACCGGAATCATCACGGTCGCGGCTTGCCCCGCTCCTACCCAGGAGCGCGATGAACCGGCTCGGGTGGATGCTCGCGGCATTGGTGCTGATGCCGATGACGGTGCAGGCGCATGTCGACCGCGTTCTGCATCGACGCTCCGACGGCAGCGTCGCGGGTGTTCCGCAGCGGTTCGGCCCGGTCGCTTTCGACCTGCGATTTCCCGAAAACCAACCGCCGCTCGTCACACTCAGGATCGGTCCGAACGCCATCAGGCTGCCGAACTGCATTGCCGAGCTGATCAAGGCGCGGCGTGTCGAGGATATCGAACTGAGTGGTTCCTGGTATCACGAACAAAGCAACATTCCGTACTACATCTCGGTCGATTTCTATGCGCCGGGCGTCAAGCACGAGCAGATGTCGGGTGACTACGTCAACGTGCTTTTCAGCCTGCACGATGCGCGTGTCCTGTCGATCGGCGAACTGAGGCCCGGATGGCTGTGGTTCGGACCGCGCTATCGCCAATTAGAGCCCGAGCAACTATGTCGCAAGCACGAGCTGCGTTCGGCGCGGTTGCGGTGAGCCTCTGTCGAATGCCTAGGCGAAACTCGATGGGTGTGATTCGACTTGCCCTGAAGCGCCTGGTTCTGGCGGCGGTGCTGGCGGCTTGCACCGGTTGCGATGGCTCGGGTAGTGACCCGGCTCACCGTGAGGGATCGGACAAAAAACCAGCCGTACAGCAGCGCGTGCCGGCCGGCCAAGCCCCGGTCGAGGTCTTCGAGACCGAGCATTACGCGATAGCGACCACGGCGACGCCGGAGCAGACCCGGGCCATCGGCGCAGCGGTCGAAAGCCTGCATCGGGCCTATAGCGGGTTCTTCGCCAAGGAGCTCGCCGCCAATCGTGAGCCGGGCAGGCTGCAACTGCGCCTGTACCGTAACCGCGGCGAGTTCGTCGCCCATAACCGCAGCATGCCTTGGGCCGAGGCCTATTACCGTGCGCCGATCTGCCACGCCTATTACTCGGGCGGCGGGCAGAACCCCTATCACTGGATGGTCCACGAAGCGACCCATCAGTTGAACAACGAAGTCGCCGGCTTCAAGAACCGGCGCTGGATGAACGAAGGGCTGGCGACCTACTTCGGTGCGAGCCGAATCGAGAACGGCGTGCTGCTTCCCGGCACCGTCGATGCGACGGCGTATCCGATCTGGTGGCTGACCCGGATTCCGTTGAGCGGCGATCTCGGCCGCGACATCGCGCAGCGCCGCTGGATACCGCTGCGCGACCTGCTCGCCGACACCGGGCCGGAGATCGGCCGTCATCTCAATCTGTACTACGTCGAGTACTGGAGCCTCAGTCATTTCCTGTTCCACTATGGCGACGGCAAATACGCGCAAGGCTATCGGGCGCTGATCCGCGAAGGCGGTTCGCCGGAGGCGTTCGAACGACGGATCGGGCCGATCGATCGCGTGCAAGAGGAGTGGTACGGCTACTTGCGCGACAGACAAGCCGAGGCCGCGGTGCGGACGCCGGACGAGGCCTGGTTCGTGCCCGCGGGCGGTTAGCGTTCCGAAGCCGTCGCGTTCGGTTGCTACACTCTCGGGCGACGGCTTGAATCGCCGACCTGACACCGCTCGAATCGTCGTTCGCATGCGATTCGCCGGGCGCAACACCCCTGTTCGCATTCATACGGAGCCGCGATGGCCCATCCCCGGATCAATCTCGGTTCGCTGAAAGTGTTCGAGGCCGCCGCGCGCGCGCTCAGCCTGACCCGCGCCGCCGAAGAACTCAACGTCACCCAGGCCGCGGTCAGCCAGCAGGTCCGCCAGCTCGAAGCGCAGTTGGGCGTGGAATTGTTCCGGCGCCTGCCACGCGGGCTCGCCCTTACCGATGAGGGCCTGGGCCTGTTGCCGGTGCTGCAGGAAGCCTTCGACCGCATCGACGATGCGCTCGACCGGGTCGGCGACGGCCTGGCGCGCGAAGTCGTGCATGTCGGCGTGGTCGGCACTTTCGCGAGCGGTTGGCTGTTGCCGCGGTTGGCCGATTTCATGCGTCGTCATGCCGCAGTCGACGTCCGCGTCAGCACCCACAACAACCGCGTCGATCCGGCCGGCGAAGGGCTGGATTACGCGATCCGTTACGGCCGCGGCAACTGGCCGGGCATGGAAAGCCGTTTCCTGATGGCGGCGCCGTTGACCCCCTTGTGCACGCCGAGCCTCGCCGCGCAATTGCGCGGTCCGGCCGATCTGTCGCGTTTTCCGCTGCTGCGTTCCTACTTCGTCGACGATTGGCGGTTGTGGTTCGAGGCGGCGCAGGTCGTGCCGAATGGGTCGGTCAACGGGCCGATCTTCGATTCGTCGGTGACGATGGTGCAATGCGCCTTGCAGGGGCTCGGCATCGCCCTGGCGCCGCCGGCGATGTTCGAGCGCGAGATCGCCGAAGGACGCTTGCTGCAACCGTTCGAGCCGATGCTCGACGCCGGTGGCTATTGGTTGACCCGGCTTGCGCTGAAGCCGGCGAGCGTCGGCGCGACGGCGTTCGCGGCCTGGCTGGAAGGCGAGTGCGGTGGCCAGGCCGGCGATAGCGCCTAGCTACTCCGGTCCGATGGATGCAGGCGTGCATCCCGTTCGTCGTCGCGGGCCAATACCTATTTACGCTTGCGCGCCGTTTTGTCGCCGCCTTTGCCGAGCGCCCGCTGCAACAACCACAGCATCGCCGCCTTGATCACTTCGGGGTCGCCGCCGGCATCGATCTCCAGGGCCGCACGATCGAACGCGGCCGAGAGCAGTTTGGACAGGGCGTCGATGGATACGTCGTCGCCGCCGCCGATTGCCGCGGAGAGGCCCGCATGCAGGGTCTCGGCCGCATTGGACTCGTCGATCGCCGCGGTCTCGGCCAGTCCGAGCACGGCCGGGCCTTCCAGCAACAGCAAACGGGTGCGGCCGGGCACGGCCATGGCCTGCAGATAGGCCTCGCTGCCGGCGATCAACGCCTCGTACGCGCCCAAGCCGGCCGGCGCCGCGGCGACGATGTCGCTGCGGACGGCCTCGGCTTCGCGTTGCAGCACGTGCCGGAACAGGTCGCGCTTATCGACGAAGTGGTGATAGAGCGCCCCGCGCGTGGTGCCGGCCGCGACCGATACCTCGGGCGTGGAGGTGTCGCCATAGCCCTTGCTGACGAACAGGGCCCGCGCGGCCTCGAGCAAGGCGTGGCGGGTGGCTTCGGTGCGTTCGCGGTTGGAGCGGGGCGATCGGGGCTGGCTAGGTTGTTGCATACATACAGCCTGTATGTTAATTTGGATTTGCATACAGACTGTATGTCAAATCCCAGAGAGCAGACAAGATGAAAGTCACCAGCTACTACCCCGTGATCATGACCCACGACGTTGCCGGCACCGCGTCTTTCTACGAGGCCCATTTCGGCTTCGTGGCCTTGTTCAACAGCGACTGGTACGTGCATCTGCAGTCGGCGCAGGACCCGTCGATCAATCTGGCCGTGCTGGACGGTCGCCACCACACCATCCCCGAGTCCGGACGCGGCCGCGTCGGCGGCCTGCTGTTGAACTTCGAGGTCGAGGATGTCGACGCGGTCCACGCTCAACTGCAGGACGCCGGCTTGCCGATTCTGTTGAGCCTGCGCGACGAGGCCTTCGGTCAGCGCCATTTCATTACCAGCGACCCGAACGGCGTGCTGATCGACATCATCAAGCCGATTCCGCCGAGCGGCGAGTTCGTCGAACAGTACGATGCGAGCGCATTGCCGGTGGTGTGATCGTACGAGCAGCCGATGCGATTCCTGCGATGGGTGCCGTGCGCAGCACAGTCTGGGCTCGCCGAGATAGCTGCGGAGGCAGCGCCTATCGGTTTGGGCGCCGCCACCGCGATGCGATCAGCAGCCCCGTCCCAAGCAGCGTCAAGGCGATGCCGACAGGTAATGCATAAGGACCCTGCGTCGGCACGATCCGCAGATAGCTATGGCTCGATGATTGCACCAGCAGTATCGGCCGATTGCCCAGAACGTCGGCGAGGATCGCGCACGTACCGGCCGCGGTCAGCGCCACGCCAGATAAGGTCAACAGGATCCGGCCGGTTCGAGCGGGTTTCGGTGTCTGCATGAGCGGGGGCGGGACTTGCTATCGGTCGAGAATGGGCGGCAAGCATAGCTGCTCGACGAAGCGGCCCGCTGCTCGCGGGCCAAGCCGGCAGTCCGGGCTTGGCCGCTTGCGCTGCCCTTTGCTCAAGCCTTGATCGCGCTTACTTCGTCTGCGGCGGATACATTTCGCCGTACTTCAGTTCGGTGTCGACGAAGCTGGTGAGGTTGATCGGGCAGTTGTAGTAGTCCGAATGCGCGCACAGGAAGCTGTAGAGCGTGTTCAAGTTGAGCGTCATCGTGTTCGGCGCTTCGCCGGCGGGGAAGTGCGTTTCGAGCACGCGGCCACCGCCGTAAGTGGTCTTCTTCGAGGTCTTGTCGGTCAGGAACAGCAGGACGTGGTTGATCTTGGTCCAGTCCTTTTCCTTATTGAAGGCGCGCAGGCGGTAGGTCTTGCCGTGCACCGGCAGTTCGATGTCGCCGATCCAGTACATCAGGCCGGTGTGGTTGCGCGAGTCCAGGTGGCTCACGCCGACCGGCACGTTCTTGCGCTTGAAGGTCGCGGTGACCACACCCTTGGGGTCGTAGGGAAAGAAGCTCAGGCTCTTGAAGCGCTGGGCCGGCAGCTTCGGGTTGTAGAGCCAGGCCTTGATCGACTTTTCGTAGACGGTGCCGCGCACGATGAGCCCGTCCGGCAGCGCCTGTTGCTGTTCCTTGGCTTTCAATAGATCGACTTCGACGAGCCCCGGGCCGCGGAGGAGGGCGCGGCCGTTCTCGTAGGAGACGCTGAACTGGCCCTTGCCGCCGGCCTGTTCGGCCCAGCGGATGTCGGCGGGCGCGCGCGCCGCTGCGAGATGCACGGTCTTGCCGGCATCGACGACGGCGACGTCCTGGATCGCATACATGCCGGTGGGGCCGCCGGCATGTTGGGTCATCGCCGCGCGGAAATCGTCCCAATCCTTGCGCGGATCGGCGATCGCGAGGCTGGGCAGGCTGAGCAACAGGATCGAGCAGAGCAAGGAGCGCATGGCGGGGTCCTGGAGTGGAAGCGTGAATGGGCGGTCGAGGACAGAGCACGCTAGTGCGGCCCGAGCGGCCGTGTGTGCGCTGTCTTGATGATCCGACGAACGGGGAGGGCGGGAATCGACAGCGGTTGTGCAGCGAGGCGGGCGGCCTATTGCGGTTCAAGCCGCGCTGGCGCGCTCGATCGCCCGTATACCGGCCTCCATGCGCAGGCGTGCGGACGGATTCGCCGAGTGCACGCTGATCGCCGGCGGCCGGAATCCGCGTGTGACGACGGCTTCTTCTATCCATACGATCACGTCGTAGCCGGTGCCGCGCTCGTCGTCGCCGAGGTCATGATCGAGGCTGATCTGACTGACTTCGCCGGTTTCGAGCAGGGCGATGGCTTCGTCGGGCCAGAACACGCGCACCCAGCCCTCGGGGGTGGTGCGTTCGTCGTCCAGATACACGCGCATCCTGCTGCCCTGTCGGGAATGAGCCGTCATGCTGCCATGGGCCGCATCGCCGTGGAATGTTCGCTGCAACCGCTCCACTCCGGCCCGTATCTCTGGTGTCTCCACAATGGAGACCGACCGAGATGCGTAGCGATTGGCAGAACAAGGCGACGAGCTGGATCGTCGCGGCGGCCCTGGGCCTGAGCGCAGTCACGAATGCCGCGGCGCAGCAGGCGGCGAAGCCGGCCAGCCGCGCCGAGGCCACTCGGCTGATCGCCGATCTGCGCCGGATCGTCACTCCGGAAGGCGTGGAGCGGGCCGAGAAGGTGAAAATCGGCGGCATCGAGCAGTGGGTGTCGATCCGCGGCGTCGACAAGCGCAATCCGGTGCTGTTGATGCTGCACGGCGGGCCGGGTTTCGTGGAAATGCCCTACAGCTGGTACTTCCAACGCGGTTGGGAGGACTACTTCACCGTCGTGCAGTGGGACCAGCGCGGCGCCGGCAAGACCTATCTGCTCAACGATCCGGCCCAGCTCGAGCCGACCATGACCCGCGAGCGCCTGGTCGAGGACACCGAGGAGATGGTGGCCTGGCTGCGCAAGGAATTCGGCAAGGACAAGATTTTCCTGCTCGGTCATTCCTGGGGCAGCGTGCTCGGTCTCGAATTCGCCCAGCGTCGCCCGCAATGGCTGCATGCCTACATCGGCATGGGCCAGGTCACCAATTCGCCGGAAAGCGAGCGCCGCGGCCTGCAGTTCGCGCTCGAACGCGCCAAGCGCGACGGCAATGCCGAGGCGCTGCGCGAACTCGCCACGATCGAGGGCTATGCGCAACCGGGCAAGCCGCTCGCGGCCAAGGACCTGTACCTGCAGCGCAAATGGCTGGGCCATTACGGCGGCGCCCTGCGCAGTCTGCAGGGCTACGACACGGTCTCGGCCGCGGTGGCGCTGGCGCCGGAATACAGCGACGCCGAGATCGCGCGCATCTGGGAGGGCAACGAGTTCTCGGAAAAGCGCTTGCTGGTCGAGGCGATGCAGCGCGACTACAGCTCGGTCCAGCGCCTGGACTGCCCGGTGATCCTGTTCAACGGCCGCGACGACTACAACGTCTCTTCCGAACTCGCGGCCGAATGGTTCGGACGCCTGCAGGCGCCGTCCAAGCAATTGGTCTGGTTCGAGCGGTCCGCGCACGTCATGTTCACCGAAGAGCCCGGCAAGACCCTGGTCTCGCTGGTGCGTTATGCCCGCCCGATCGCCGAGCGGGCCGGAGATGCCGCGCCGGAATGAGCGCTCGCGCACGGTTCCGGACATTGGCGGGCGGTCGCTTGTCCTCCTAATTCGGCCTGGCGGCGTTAGCTGGAGGAAACGTCGCGGATGCGGCGTTCCCTTCCGTTTGCGGGGCCTTGCCGAGCCGGCATCGCCCCGCCTCGCCGAGCCCGCCCATGTCGCCTTTGTTGTCCGCCGAACTCGCCTGGTACGTCACCGGACGTTTCTATCGCACGCCCGCCGGCTCGCTGGCCGATTACGGCTATTTCCTGCATCTGTCCGGCATCGAGGGTGCCTTGTTCTCCGGCGCGGTCGGCGAAACCACCGCGCACTTCACCTTCGCCGCGTGCCCGTTCGTGGCGCCCGACGTCGACAACGGCGCGCTGACGCTCGGGCTGGACCCGGCCGGCGAGTTCTCGGTGTACCTGCAGCGCGAGCCGGCCGGCGATTTCGATCGGCCCGATTCGTTCGCGCAGGGCGAACGCATCGCGACCTTCCGCCGCACCGGCCTGGTGGTCGGCACCACGCTGGCGGCGCAGATCGGCGCGACTTCGACCTCGGTGTTCGCCAACAACGTGTTCAGCGCGCGCCTGATCGACAGCTGGCCCTTCGAGTTCGGCGGCCGCCGCTACGACCTCAGCACGATCCTCGACGGCGTGACCCAGTTCGGCACCGCCGCGACCACGCCGATCGCATTTCCGGCGACGCCGCCGGCCGCGCCGATCTACGACCTGGTGCTGCCGTTCACCGGGTCGGCGATCGCCTTGTCGGCCTCGCAGCCGGGACGTTGACGATATGCGCAACTTTCGATTGCTCTCGAATACCGCGGGGAAGACCGTTCGACATGACGCGCGTCCGGAAATGCGGAACCGACGATCGCGCGGCGATTCACGCTGCGATCGTTGCGCCGTTTTCTTGCCTGAGGTCTGACCAAGTCGAGAGCGGAGGTGGGCGATGGTTCGGCATTGGATAATGGTCGGCGATACGACCAGCAGCGGTGGCACGGTGCTGACCGGTTCGACGCCGGAGCGCGCCGGCGGCTTCAGTTGGGCGCGCGTCGGCGACGAGGTGCATTGCCACGAGCACGGCCTGACGATCGTCCTGACCGGCGACCCGACCCATCGGGTCGAGGGCAGCCCGGCGGCGCGCCACGGCGACTTCTGCCTGTGCGGCTGCATTCTGATTTCCCTGCGGCAGGTGCGTTCCATCGTCGAATCCGAACGCGGTTTCGGCTTGATGCCGTACGGGCCGATGACCGATTGATGGATCGGGCCTTAGGGCGCTCAAGAGCAAATCCCCCGCGCTACAAGTCGCTTGCTTTCGGCCGATGCGCTGGGCGCTAGCCCCCTTTGTCAAAGGGGGCAAAGGTTCGGCGGCTTCGGTGTCTGAGTTCGGTGCTGTTGTTGGTTCTGAGTCGACCGACTGCCGAATCCGATTCAGCCATCTCGAACCCCATCCGAAGAGTTCCCCCCTTTGAAAAAGGGGGGCGGGGGATTTGCTCTCGATCGAGAACCACCCTTATTGAACGGCAACAGCACCCTCCCACGCTGCAGCCCAACTCAATCCGGCTAGACTTCGCCGGGCCGGCGATCGTCCATGCAAGTCATCCGCTGCCGATGACAGGGCCGCCCGGCGGGCATGGATCTGGCGCTTTTCGATTTCGACGGCACCATTACCTTCGACGAAACCTTTCCGGGCTTCGTGCGCGCCACGATCGACCGGCGTACCTTGGCCCTGGGCCAGGTGCTGCTGGCGCCGTACGTGGTCGGCTACAAGCTCGGCCTAGTGTCCGGGCTGACGGTGCGCAAGCGCATCGTGGCTTTCGGCTATCGCGGACGCCCTGAGCACGAAGTGCGTGCCGCCGGCGCGCGCCATGCGCGCGAGGTGGTCGCACGGCAGATCCGGCCGGAAGCGCTGGAGCGCATCCAATGGCATCGCCAGCGCGGCGATCGCGTGGTCGTGGTGACCGCTTCGCTGGATCTGTTCGTCGCCGCCTGGTGCGAGGACCAGGGCCTGGAGTTCATCTGTTCGTATCTGGAGTCGCGCGACGGCGTGCTGACAGGGCGCTATCGCGACCGCGACTGCTGCGGACCGGAAAAACCGCGGCGTGTGCGCGAGCGGATCGATCTGGACGACTATGCGACGGTGTATGCCTATGGCGATACCGTCGAAGACCTGGATCTGCTCGATCTGGCGCACCGCAAGTATTACCGCTGGCAGGAAGTGGCCTGAGCCGCGAGGCGCGGCGATTCGGGTATTCGCGGTTCATCGCCAGAGACCGCTGAGGTCGGATCGCGACGGTGCGCACGCGGCTTGCATCGCATTCGCGGTTTCGGGGGGGGGGGGGGGGGGGGGGGGGGGGGGGGGGGGGGGGGGGGGGGGGGGGGGGGGGGGGGGGGGGGGGGGGGGGGGGG